>JAHDGP010000415.1 GCA_020627525.1 Bacteroidota bacterium | reverse complement strand
ACATTTATTCTTGGTCGACTTCTAATTTCATCCTTTCTTCCTTTATCATCCGTTTCATATTGTGCATATTTAAATACATCTTCTTCACTATTGTAAAACTTCGAAACTGTTAGCTTTTTAGCAGCATCATATTCAAAGATTTCCCTCCAAGCTACATTTTGATCTTGATCATAATGAATAATAGATTCAACTCTTCCATCTTTAAGAAAAGTAGAGGTTTGAACCATCGTTAAATCACTCTTCTTATAGGTGCCGTCTTGATTAATTACAGAAAATGTTGTAACTGTTATTTCCTTAATATCAGCGGTCTGTTGAGAAATTATGAGGTTTGAATTTGCCAGACCAATGACAAATACTAATAAACCCAAGAAGCTTTTAAACACTATTTGTTGTTTTTCCGTTTACAAAATGTAGTTTCGCAGTCTAAGTACATGTTGAGATTTGAGCTTTGCATTACAAAAAGAAGTCTTTGATCCAAAAATAAAGCTGATTTTAAGTCGGACTGACATTTCAGTTAATAGCAGGGCTATTGATCTAAAAATAGCTGAAGTTTTTGGTGGTCCGACACTTCGGTGAAAGACGCGTTTGAATGTAAATTGTTAAATTTCAACATGCTCTAATTAATTATGACCAACGAAATTAAAAACAATTATCTGCTATTTTGATTTAAATGACATAAAATCTTTCAAATAAAAATGAAAAATACCCTCTTTTGTATTGCGCTCTTGTCGTCAATTATACTTTTGTTTACTCAAAACACGTCATATACCTATAGTTCTGGCAACTTTGCTGCCCGTACCAATGCTCCTGGAGAAAGTTCTTGTGCTGCAAGTAGTTGTCATGGAACGGGTGCCTTGAATGGTTCTGGAAGTGTTGAATTTAGCATTAGTGGAACACCTGATTCTTATGAGTTGGGACAAACCTATACTATCAGTGTCCAAACAAATGATTCCAATGCTTCAAGGTTTGGTATGCAAATGACCTGTTTACAAGGAAATCCCGTGGAGGGCAATAGTCCATCAGTAGGTAGTTTTGTCGCTCCAACTAATATGCAAATTAGAACACAAGGAAATAGATCATATATTGTTCATAAAAATACTCAGAATGATACTGGTGATTGGGAGTTTGAATGGATAGCACCTGAAACCAATGAAGGAGTTGTTACTTTTTACATAGCTGCTCTGGCTGCCAATGGAAATGGAAACAAATCGGGAGATTTTGCCTACTTTGAAACAATGACTTTAAATGGTCCACAAGAAGTTTTATGTCCTGAGTTTTCAACTCCTGAAATCCCAGCTACTCCAATGTGTCCTGGTGATGAATTTAGTTTGGCAGTAGAATTAGGTGGAGAAATTCCTAATGGAGTAACCAACTATTATTACTATTACAGCCTTGATCCAGAGTTTGATCCTTATGCTGGCGAAGGTGAATATTTAGGTTCTGCTGCTGATGAACTGTTTTCAATAGTAAATGATTTGTGCATCCCTAAGAACTATTCTGTAAAGGTGGCTTTTGTAAAATTTGATGGCTCTGATGTGGTAGATGGACCTCCAACTGATGAAAATTGTAGACCTGTTTTTCCATTAGGTCAAATAGTTGTTTTTCCATCGGTTAGCGCAGTTCCAACCTTTGATGCAAGCACTTGCGAATTGAAAATTAAAACCAATTGTGTACAACATTTGGTTGGGGTAAATGCAGATGGACTGGTGCAAGATACTTATACGACTACAGTCAATCCAGGAGAGAGTATTGAGGTAATAGATTACATCGTTCGGAGTGGGGATGTTACATGTGATTTTGAAATGTCTTTTAGTACAGAAATAAATGCCACTTGTGACGAAAGTTGCGGTGCAGAGGCTGGTGAGATTACATTTGATAAAACAATTTTTTGCTCAGATGAAAATGTTGAATTTGAGTTTTCAGGAAATAATACAAATGATGGTTTTGAACAAAGATTTGTTGCCACTTCAGGAAGTGAGTATACAATTGAAGCGTTAAGTGAAACAGCTTCTTTTGATGGATTAGATGCTGGTGAGTATTGTATTCATACCTTAAATTTTTCTACTGAAAATGCACCAGAAATACCTTCAGTTGGAGAAGGCGCTGGAATGATTTTAGGGCAAACAGAAGCCTGCTTTGATTTAGATCCATTGGCTTGTGTTTCCATCACTGTTTTAGAATGTGATACAATTGTTGATGGTATAGAAAAACCAATTTTTGAAGGATTTAAAGCATTTTTTAATGAAAATTCAGATATAATTGTCAACTTTAATTCTTTGGAATCTAGAAATGCAGAGCTTTATTTATTTGATGTTTCAGGTAAATTATTGAAGGAACAGAAAGTGGAAATAGTAATTGGGGAAAATAATAATACTTTAACATGTTCTGAGTTGGTAAGTGGCATTTATATCTTAAATATTGGTGGGGAATATTCTGTGAAATTATTTAAAGGTCAATAAATAAATGCACAATGTAGTTTTTTTAGGAACTAAATCAATAGGGTTTGATTGTCTTGAATATATGATCAACGATTCACAGAAATTAAATGTGAATATTTTGGGAGTACTGACCAAACAAACCAAATTGGATGATGATGAAAAATCTATTTCAAAGTTATGTATGTTAAATGGAGTTCCACTTTGGAACTCCTTAGAAGATTTGCTTAATTGTGAAACAGAAATTGACTTTCTCATTTCTGTGCAATATCATAAAATTCTGAAAGCAAAACATTTAGACAAAGCGAATAAATTTTGTATAAATTTACATATGGCTCCCTTGCCAGAGTACAGAGGTTGCAATCAATTTTCATTTGCAATTTTAGACAAAAAAACGACCTTTGGTACAACGATACATCTAATAGATGAAAATATAGATTCGGGTGATATACTGTTTGAGAAACGATTCCCGATTCCACCTGATTGTTTTGTGAGCGAATTGTATAAAATGACTTTACACCATTCTAAAACATTGTTTATTGAAAGCATTCCTAAAATTCTTAAAGAAGACATCAAACCAATACCTCAAAAACTATTGATAAAAGAGCGAGGCATATCCATTCACTATCGAAATGAAATTGAAAAGCTGAAGCGTTTGAATTTAAATTGGTCGGCAGAAAAAATACAAGATCACATACGGGCGACATATTTTCCGCCTTTCTCGCCTCCGTATTTTATGGTCAACGGAAAAAAGTTTTTTATAAGTAAGAAAAAATAATATTCAAACAGTAAAATTTCACACAACTAGACATTTTGTAGAAACAAACAACAGATAAAAAATTATCTATTAGCGTCAGAGGAGCTTAACTTGTGTAGAAGCAGCAACCATTAAGATAACCTCAAATTGCTACAAAAGTTAAGTTTCTCTAGAGCTTTTGGATATATTGTTTGCTTGTCTCTGATTTTTAAAAAGGTCTAATTGTGTGGTAAAATTTAGAACTTTCAAGTATAAATCAGGGAGCTGCTATTATGAAAATAAGAAAAAAATTAAAAAATATTTGGAAAATAGAATAATTTTTTGCAGAAGGTGCCTTCTTCCTATAGGAAGAAGGCGAGTATGTTGTGGCGGGTAATTTTTACCTTATTTTTTTTAGCAGAAAAAATTTTATTCGTAAAAAACATTAATATTCG
>JAHDGP010000414.1 GCA_020627525.1 Bacteroidota bacterium | reverse complement strand
AACGATTATAAATTCAACAGCCAAATTTCAGCATTAAGTACTTGAACATTAGTAGCCAAGAACCATTTTTTGACCTACCTTAAGTAAATCAGCATGTTTGAAGTATCGGAGCAGAAAGTTGAGCGCATACAACTAGACATTTTAAAAAATCAGAGACAAGAAAACAATATTAGGGGATAGATATTACATGATACTCACCTCTCCAAACCGTAAAAAATGACCCAAGTAGAAAAATCATCCGTAAAATTTATAAACTTATGCTTATCATGAGCTTTTACAAATAAGACATCGTTTTCTTTGACCTGAAATATTTTTCCCTCCAAATCAAACGCTCCAGATCCCGATGATATGATGTAAATCTCATCTCTTGTATGCGGTTGTTGTTTGTCAATTTTATCTGGTTTGTAAAATTCAACAACCAACTCTCCGTATTTCAATAGTTCAACAAATTCACTTGGAGCGTTACTCAATTGCTCAAAAGCAGATTCTAAACTAACGTGATTGATTGCCTTTATGCTGCTTCCATCTTGATTAAATATTTGTTCCAAATGATGATTTAAGTGAGCTAAATAGCTTTTCATTAACTGATCAACTGTAACTTTTTGCTCTCCAAAATTAAACGTCTTTGCCCTCATTTCTTCAGAACAATTTTTCATCACCTGCATTATTTGAATGTTCAATGATTGGAACAAAATAATTAAATTGTTACTATCCTGTTCTTGATAATTATGCAACTTCACCAAATCATCTTGTTCAAAACGTTTAAGGTTAAATGGCTCTTGTTTTGTGAAAATATTTTCAATTCTATTAATGAAATATTTACTAGAATCAATAAGGTGTCCCAAAATTTCTTTTTTAGACCACTTTTCAAGAGAACTCTTAAAACTAAATTCCTCTTCAGAAATTTGATGAATTTTCCGATTAAATTTTCGTATCAGTTTTTGTAACTCAAAATAAGAGGACATAATATTATCGTTGAAAATATTTAAATAATTCACCACACTGATTATTTTACCAAAAGCAAAACAATAACTCATCACTCAATAAGGATCAACATCTATCTGGATGATCAAAGCTTTATAAGCATCGCTACTCTTAAAAATTTGAATCAAATGCAGCAATTGATTTTTACCATTGGCGATGCCTTTACCAGTATTGGGCAATTTAATAACAACATTTCTAATGTACATATTGCGTATCATGGAAACGGGTGGAGTAGAAGGACCATAAACCCATCCAGGGAGTAACTTATTTAACTGCTCTGCAAAAGTAAATGCAGCTGTATTTATCACTTTAGAATTTCTATGTTTCAAAGTCAATTTTATCAAACGGTTAAATGGAGGATACTTCCAATTTCTCCTTTCGCTGATCTCTTTCCTAAAAAAACCAACATAATCTTCGTCGTTCAACTTGCGATAAACTTCGTGTTTCGTCGAAGTGGCTTGGATCATTTCCTTGTTTTTCTCTTCTTCCTGCACGCCCTGCCACTTGCAGCATCAACTGAAACGCACGCTCCGATGCTCTAAAGTCAGGGTAGTGTAGCAGACTGTCTGCACTAATGATTCCAACCAAACCAACATTGTCAAAATCCAAGCCTTTAGTCACCATCTGTGTACCGACAAGTACATCTATGCTTTTTTCTTCAAATGCATTTAGTATTTTCATAAATCCATTCTTGCTGCGAGTGGTTTCCAAATCCAGTCTGGCAAAATTTCTATCTGGAAAAAATATTTTTAACTCATCCTCTATTTTCTCTGTTCCAAAACCTTTCAGTTGAACATCTGGGCTGTTGCAATCTTTGCATTTAGACTGAATTTTTTCAGAGTATCCACAGTAATGGCATTTCAATAAATTTGAATATTTGTGATAAGTCAATTTTACATCACAACGAATGCAAGTAGGGACATAACCACAACTTCCGCAAGTAACAATAGGGGCATAGCCCCTTCTGTTTTTAAATAAAATCACCTGTTCTTCAGCTTTTAAAGAAGCCTCAATCGCCTCAATTCTGTATGAGAACGCATACGCTTTCTTTTGCCTTCCTCTTTGGTGTCGATAAAATGAATTTCTGGTGGCTGCACGCCTCCAAAACGCTCAGTTAAATGAACCAATCCATACTTGTTTTGCAACGCATTAAAATAACTCTCAAACGACGGAGAGGCAGAACCCAGAATTACTTTCGCTCCGTGCAACGAAGCGAGTTTAATCGCAGTATCCCTGGCATTATAGCGTGGTGCAGGATCTTGTTGCTTGTAAGACATATCGTGTTCCTCATCGACAATGACTAGACCGAGATTGTTGATTGGAAGAAACAGAGAAGAGCGTACTCCAACGATGACTTTGTATTTATTGACCAATATTTTTTTCCAAATTTCAACCCTTTCCTGAGGATTGAATTTTGAGTGATAAATGCCCACCTCATTGCCAAATACTTTTCTCAACCTTTGTATCATTTGACCCGATAAGGCAATCTCCGGAAGCAAGTACAAGACCGTCTTGCCTTTTTCAATTATCTGATTAATGTATTCAATATATATTTGTGTTTTACCGCTAGAAGTAATCCCGTGCAGCAAAACCACATTCTTATTTTGGTGTATTTCCTTAACCTGATTGAAAGCATTTTTTTGCTCTAATGACAGCTCGTAAGAAATTTGTTCTTCTTGGTAATTTTCAATAATGCGATCTATTGCTTGCTGCGACTTATTGAAAACCCCTTTCTTAATCAGTGCATTTAAAGTGGCGCTTGTTGAGCCTGATTTTTGTAAAACAGATTTTTGAGATACAGATTTTTTATTTTTTGCAATGCTTAAATAAGCCAATAAAATGTTTAGCTGTTTGGGTGCTTTTTCAAGCATTTCAAAAAGGTCTTTTTGTTTTTCAATATCATAGTAAGCTGCATTTAATGAAATGAAAGGAACCATTTTAGGCTTGTAACTTTCTTTTAACTCTTCTTCGAGAATAACTACACCTTTGTCAAGTAAAGATTTTATTAAAAAATAGACATTCTTTTTTTGTAAAATGTCTTGAACATCCTTAAGCATCAATTCGGCATTTTGCTCCAACGCCTCGGCTACAAGATATTCATTGTCATCCAATGTGGAGTAATCATGATTGAAGTTAGGATTTAAAATTACTTTGGTCTCACTAGATAATTTTAAGGCAGTTGGCAAAGCTGCAATCATAATTTCACCGAGATTGCACAAATAATATTTTGACATCCAATCCCATAACTGTAAATTATGATTTGTTAAAATTGGATCATCATCCAAAACATTAAGAACGTCTTTAACCTTGTAATCAGGAGCTGCTTGTTCAAAAATATTCAAAACAATTCCAGCGTACATTCTTTTAGCACCAAATTGAATTTGAACCCGTTTGCCAATACTCACAAAGTCTATTAATTCAGATGGTATTTTATAAGAATATGTTTTGTGAACAGCCAGAGGGAGAACAACCTCCGCATACAAATTATTTACGCTTTCTTTCATTTCGAATTTTGCAAGAAAATGATATTTTTTATAATTTTGTGTTATAAGTAGGTTAGTATAAATGTTCGTCACTTTTGATCTAGGGTATTTTTTGATCTACAATCGGACCGCCGAAGCGGAAGAAAAACGGAACCCTAGCCCTAGCTAA
>JAHDGP010000413.1 GCA_020627525.1 Bacteroidota bacterium | reverse complement strand
TTTCAATAATTTTGCTCATAAATAATGAAATTCGGAGACAGTAAAGTATTTTCAGGATGTTGTAAAATTGTAAAGAAAGTAAAGTTTACATCATTGTTGGCTCCTTGAAAAATAATTTCGCCATTCATATCTAAATCGGTAAATTTGTATTCGCCTTCATAAATATAGTTTGATGTTGATGATGTATTTCCAGGTGCAGTCAGTACATCAAAGAAAACAGCATTCGGAATATTGCCAGGTCCTTGAAAAACAACTTGACCAGCATTGGCACTACCCCACATCGCTTTTACAGCATTTGGCATTTCCACCATTGCATTTGCACCAAAAATTTCAACAGTATTAAAATCAATAGTTGTTGATATCGCACTATTCAATCCAAAAGCATTTTGAGAGGAAACACTAAGGTGATTTCTATGTCTAATACGAATACTATACTCATCTTCTGGCAGATAAAATGCGACAGGGTAAGAACCATTGACATCGACAATGTCACCATCTCTTTGAAGCAAGGCGGAACGACTTCCAGCAATAGACCCATCCGTTTTGTACAAATCTATGTATACCCAATCAACGATGGCATTTGCACCCGTAGTTTCCAATACAAATAGATTGATATTCTCCCCACTGCCATTGAAATCAGGCAAACCAGTATAAGGTTCATTCAATGGAATCAAACCATTTGCTCTCAAATTATCTCGCATCAAATTGTCCGGAGCGTTGACATAAGCCCCTTGCAAATAAACTTTAGGACTCACTAAAATTGGATCTTTATACACCCATTTTAAATTTTCTATTTTAATAAAAGGCGTTACATCTATTCCCTGAAAACTACACTGCGCTTCTGGAGTTGTAAATCCACCTACAGCACAAATAAAATTGCCTTCACAATCAAACAATATATTACCTAAATCTGAAGTAACAGAAATTGTTCCATCAGGATATTCACAAAAACCATCAGCCACAACGTAAATATATTCTTGACCATCTAGTTCAAAACCATAAATAGCCTCGTATTCACAGTTATCAATAAATGGTGCTAAAAAATCAAGATCAGTAATATCATCTACACCGCAACAAGTTGGAGTTTTGTATTCCCATTTTTGATTTGCAGGTGTTAAATAAGGCGAAACATCTATGTCATAAAAGCTACATTGTAAACCTTCAGGTCCTTCCCCACCATCAATGCAAATAATAGTACCCTGACAATTGTAAAGAATATTCGGTATGTCAGCAATTTCCGAAATGGTACCATCAGCGTATTCACAATATCCATCAGCAACTACGTAAATGTATTCTTCACCATTTAGCACAAAACTATAGATCGACTCGTAATTACAATCATCGAGATAGCGTGATAAAAAATCAAGCTCGGTCACATCATTGACACCACAGTAACTTGTAGCTTCATACGCCCATTTTAGATTGGCAGGTATTAGATAAGAAGAGACATCATATCCATTAAAACTACATTGTATATTTTGAGGACCTTCGCCACCTTCGTAACAGATGATGTTGCCTTCACAATCGAAAAGTACATTTTCTATGTCTGCAATTGCAGTAAACGTTCCGTCTGAATTTTCACAAAGACCATCTGCCACAACGTAAATATATTCTTGACCATCCTGGACAAATCCATAAATCGCTTCGTAGTTGCAATTGCCAATATACGGTGATAAAAATTCAAGCTCGGTCACATCGTCAACACCACAACAACTTGAAGCTTCATACGCCCATTTTAGATTTGAAGGTGTTACATAAGAAGAAACATCATAAGCATTAAAACTACATTGTGTATCTTGAGGACCTTCGCCACCTTCGTAACAGATGATGTTGCCTTCACAGTCGAAAAGTACATTTTCTATGTCTGCAATTGCAGTAAACGTTCCGTCTGAATTTTCACAAAGACCATCTGCCACCACGTAAATATATTCTTGACCATCCTGGACAAATCCATAAATCGCTTCGTAATTGCAATTGCCAATATACGGTGATAAAAAATCAAGCTCGGTCACATCATTGACGCCGCAACAACTATTGTTTTGCGCATTAACAGTGATTGCTGAACATAAGAATAGAATTAAGTAAAAGCTAAGTTGAATTGCTTTCATAACATCAGGTATTTAGATTTCTATATTGAAATCTTACTTCAAAACTGATTTAGAGCAAGTTGGAGTTGATAATGCAAAGATCGTTTTTGAAGATACTCAATGAGAATCTAGCGGCTAGGAGGATGCGAAGTGTGGAATGCTTTACAAAAGTAAATTGCAAACATTACACAAATATATAAAATATTGTTTGTATATCCTATAAAAGGCAATTTGCGAATGTGTTAATTACTATCATTCGTTTGTTTTTGGAGGCTCTATATACAAAACCACAGATTACTCTGATTTAACACTGTTTAGTGTCACCAAAAATCTGTGTTTAATTTGTGTTATCTGTGGTTCTTTTTTACTAGAAGCTTTTATCCACCAATCAAAAATGCCACTACCTAACTTAAAAGCTTGCAACTTTCGGATATACATTGTATATTTATATCAAAATAATTTACATGACCGTAACTTTAAATAAATGGGGAAATAGTCTAGGCATTAGAATCCCTAAACATATTGTGGAGCAGGCAAATTTAGCTGCTGGAAAAGAGTTGATTATTTCGATGAATAAAAAAGGTCAATTAGTATTAGAGGCGAAGGAAGAAAACTTGACGTTGGATGATTTGATTGAAGGTGTTACGCCACAAAACAGACATGATCTACATCTATCAGATGAAATTGGGAAAGAAAAATGGAAATACTAAAACAAGCTCCTCAAAGAGGAGATATTATCTGGCTTGACTTTGATCCTAAAAAAGGGCGAGAACAAAAAGGACATAGGCCTGCACTTGTGCTTTCTCATTACAAACACAACGAATCTTTTCAACTAGCAATTGTTGCTCCCATCACCAGACAAATAAAAGGTTTTAAAATTGAGGTACCCTTACCCAAAAACTGCGGCATTGAAGGAGTAATTCTAAGCAATCAAATTCAGACTATAGATTGGAAAGAACGTCAATCTGCATTTGCATCTAAAGTAGATTCCAACACATTAAATGCAGTTCTAAAAAGAATAAACATTTTGATTGGGTAAAATTTTCTCCCTTACTCCTAAGTTGGTTGATATTATTGAAAATTTAAAAATTATCAATTCCAGAATTATCAAATCAAAAAAACGAATACAATATACAAAACCACAGATTACTCTGATTAAACACAGATTAGTGGCACCAAAAATCTGTGTTTAATTTGTGTTAGCTGTGATGGTTTTTTAATGGAAAATTGCGATCTACTCAATTATTTAAACTTACATTCAAGCCACTAGATCAGTTAACAGAAAATCAAAGGAAGATTATAACCAAAGTGTTTGAAAAAAACAACCACGTACATCTAACATTTTTTGATAAACAAACAGCACTTAAATTGATTGGTAAGTTGATGCAGTTAGGTTAAAATGAATTTGATTCTATTTACAAGCAGTCCTTAACTTAGGGAGATTCCCAATATTTTCTTCAGCTACGCTTTGAAAATTGGGTTGGACTCGCACACGAGATGACAGGCTTTCCAAATAGAGTAAAAAACAGGGGTAGGAAATCGAAAAAAATTT
>JAHDGP010000412.1 GCA_020627525.1 Bacteroidota bacterium | reverse complement strand
AAAAACCTCGTAGGCCTGAAACCTTATAGGTCTGAAAAATTATAAGAATAAAATAGATAAGAAGTTGTTAATTTATAGTAGCCAGGTTGTTCCTAATCAACCAGCGAAGTCTTATATATTAAAATAGACCGTTTAATTCGGCAGAAACACGATTGATAACAGATCCCAAATCTTCGGGGTTATCAGCAAAATCTACCTCATCAACATTTATAATCAATAAAGGCCCTTTATCATATTCCTTAATCCAATTTTCGTAATATTTGTTCAATCTCTTTAGATAATCCAATCGAAGGTTTTCTTCGTATTCTCGTCCTCTTTTTTGTATCTGATTGACCAAGGTTGGAATACTCGCACGCAAATAAATGAGCAAATCTGGTGGATCTATCTGTCTACTAAGTGTTTCAAACATACTTAGGTAATTTTCAAAATCCCTTTCAGTCATCAAACCCATATCAAACAAATTGAGTGCAAATATTTTTGCATCCTCATACATTGTTCTATCTTGAATAATCGTTTGATCTCCCTTATGAATTTCCAACATTTGCCTAAAGCGACTGTTTAGAAAGAATATCTGAAGGTTAAAAGACCAACGCTTCATATCTTTATAAAAGTCTTCCAAATAGGGGTTTTGGTCAACATTTTCGTAGTGAACTCCCCAACCAAAATGTTTAGAGAGCGATGTTGCCAAAGTCGTTTTACCAGCGCCAATATTTCCTGCTACTGCAACATGTTTAATTTTTCGTTTCTCTGACATTAATGCTTACTATACTTAATTGGTTAATGAATGTGTGTTGTTTCAAAGTTTCCTCAAAGGTATTTAAATATAAAGAATTTAAATAGCTATATACAAATAATCGTCAATTTTGCCCAAGCAATTCTAAAAACAATTACAACTCGCATTAAAACATGAAAAAACCCAAGATGCAATGACTTTATTCTGTCGAAAGATCTTGGGCATACTATTTTATTCTTTGGTAGAATTTATTTTTTCATTAAAAAAGGATAAGAATCAGGTGATTTCAATGCAATACCTGTCCCTCTCACCACCGCTCTCAATGGATCTTCCGCAATATGAACAGGCAATTTCGTTTTTGCAGACAACCTTCTGTCTAGTCCACGAAGCATAGCACCACCACCAGTCATATAAATACCTGTCTTATAAATATCCGCTGCCAACTCAGGAGGAGTAGACTCCAATGCTCTCAATACAGCCTCTTCTATTTTTGAAATAGATTTATCCAAACAGTTCGCAATCTCTGAGTACCCAATCATAATTTGCTTGGGCACACCTGTCATTAAATCTCTTCCGTTAACAGGATATTCTTCAGGAACATCTGCAAGCTCTACTAAGGCAGAACCTATGTTTATTTTAATATTCTCAGCAGTACGTTCACCAATTAGGATATTGTGTTGACGTCTCATATAATCCACAATATTCATTGTAAAATCATCACCAGCTACTCTGATAGATTCATCACAAACGATACCCATTAATGCTATTACTGCAATCTCAGTCGTTCCCCCTCCAATGTCAATGATCATATTTCCAACAGGCTCTCCCACATCAATTCCAATACCTAAAGCAGCTGCCATAGGCTCATGAATCAAATAGGTCTCTTTAGAACCAGCCCTTTCGGCAGAATTAAAAACAGCTCTTTTTTCCACCTCAGTAATACCAGAAGGAATACAGATAACCATTTTGTAAGAAGGAGAAAACCAACGTTTCTTGGGATAAATCATGCGAATCATTTCGCGCATCATTATTTCTGCGGAATCAAAATCCGCAATAACCCCATCTTTTAGGGGGCGAATTGTCTTTATATTCTCGTGTGTTTTTTCATGCATTTGCATAGCCTTCCGTCCAACTGCAATGACTTTAGAATTCGTGCGATCAATTGCGACGATAGAAGGCTCGTCAACAACGATCTGATCTTTGTAGATGATTAGTACGTTTGCAGTACCAAGATCAATTGCTATTTCGTGTGTAAGAAAATCAAATAGTCCCATGTGGTAACCCTCAAATGCTGTTTTTTAAATTGATAAAATTGTTTTGGGCATAGTTTAGCTCCGCTAAATTACCAAAAAAGACACACATATTTACGCTTGTTTCAAAAAACTATTAAAAAATTAACTGATTCAATATCAAATGTTTCCAAATCTTTACGCTAGTTCACAGAGACTCATTTATTTTTACCAATAGCAAAATAAAAAAAGGACCACCTTACCCGACATTTTTTATTTTACAAAAAGCCAATTTTTAGTCAACCAAATCGCAAATTTTGCAGAAAAAAATACAAATTATATAGACCGAAATAATCACTCACCTCCTTGTACAATTTATTCTTTCTTCGTTACTTAGGGATAAATTAAAACCATGTCATTAAATTCATTTCGTACAAGTTGGAAAATTCCACATTCGGTCTTCACCATAAATCACGCTTCGAAAGTTCTGATGATAGGATCTTGTTTTTCGGAAAATATTCACAAAAAATTAGTGCTGCACAAATTCAATTCAGCTGTAAATCCATATGGTATTCTATTCAACCCCAATAGCATTTTTCAAAATATTAACAAGGTCTTACAAACGGATCAGACAGAAGAAAATGAACTCATCCAACACGATCAACTATGGCATAGTTTTGATCACCATAGTTCTTTTTCTGATCCAGACAAAAGTATCTGCCTCAAACACATTTCAGACTCTAAAGAAAAATTGAAATCAGCAATAACAGAATCCAAATTTCTCATTTTAACATTTGGAACTGCATTTATATACAAACACATTGAAAGCAATCGCTTCGTCGCCAATTGTCACAAGATCCCTCAAAGTGAATTTCAAAAAAAGCTACTGAGCATTTCAGAAATTACTAAAGAGTTTGACAAAACCTTCAGACAAGTCAAAGAAGTAAATCCATCTATAAAAATAATTTTAACACTCAGCCCAGTAAGACATTGGAAAGATGGAGTTGTAGAAAATCAAAAAAGCAAAGCAATTCTACATTTAGCCATATCGGAAATTTGTGATCGAAATGAAAACGCAGAATATTTTCCCTCCTACGAAATAGTAATGGACGACCTCAGAGATTACCGTTTTTACAATCCCGACCTACTCCACCCCAACCAAATGGCGATTGATTATATTTGGGAAAAATTTTCACAAACTTACTTCAATCAAGAAACATTAGAATTAAATACAAAAATTGAACAAATACAAAAATCTGTTCATCATCGTCCATTGCACCCGAAAAGTATCAAAAACCAAAAATTTCTATTAGACCTAAAATCAAAAATTCAGGTAATGCAAATGCAATACCCACAATTATCTTTTGACAGCGAAATGAAGATTGTAGACCAAAACTTTAACAGTAATCACAAATCATAAAACCCAGAAGTGGCGTTATTGTCAAACCACAAGGTCAGAAAATAGCAATCCTGAAGAGATGACATTATTTTCACACCATAAGGTCAAAAAATAGCAATCCCGAAGGGATGACATTATTTTCACACCATAAGATCAAAAAATAGCAATCCCGAAGGAATGACATTATTTTCACACCGTAAGATCAAAAAATAGCAATCCCGAAGGGATGACATTATTTTCACACCATAAGGTCAAAAAATAGCAATCCCGAAGGGATGAC
>JAHDGP010000022.1 GCA_020627525.1 Bacteroidota bacterium | reverse complement strand
TCACATTTACCAACCAAATCAAATTTCTTTTATTTCTTGTGTGACAGGAATAGAAGTTAACGATCTATCAGCGTTGTATTGGTGGAGGGTAGCCCGGGAACCTATAGAATTAAATGCAGCTTTAGCATTTATTGAACAAAAAAATAATTTTAACTACATAGATATGAGTCCTTCAGGTGAATATAAAAATCATCTAGGCTCATTGCTAGATGAACACACCTCATCAAAAATTTATACAATACTTAATCCTTGGCAAAGGAATGAGTTGAAACAATTTCAAAATGTAATTGAGGAAACATCTTTACAGACCCTTACATAAAATACTGAATAATGAAAGCTTATCTATTTCCTGGTCAAGGAGCTCAAAAAAGAGGGATGGGAAAACATCTCTTTGATAAATATTCCACCTTAGTAGAAAAAAGTAATTCAATATTAGGATACGATATTCAAATGCTTTGTAACGAAGATCCTGATAAAAAATTAAATCAAACAGAGTTTACACAACCGGCTTTGTTTGTTGTAAATGCATTGGAATATCTTGATAAAACTGAAACAGAAAGCAAACCAGATTTTGTTGCGGGACATAGCTTGGGAGAATTTAATGCACTGTTTGCCGCCGAAGTTTTTGACTTTGAAACTGGGCTGAGATTGGTGCAAAAAAGAGCGGCACTAATGAGTCAGGCAAAAAGTGGAGGAATGGCAGCTGTTATTGGATTAAAGATGGATGAAATTCAGTCTATATTGAACAAATTTCACTTTGATACCATCTCAATCGCTAATTATAATTCCCGTGATCAAATTGTGGTTTCTGGAGAAAGAAAAGCTATTTTGGATGCAAAAAAAGTTTTTGAAGCCAATGGAGCTAAACTATACTTTCCGTTAAATGTAAGTGGTGCTTTTCATTCGCCTTATATGTCTGAGGCTAGGGCTGAGTTTGCCGGATTTATAAGTGAATTTCAGTTTTCTAAAATTCAAATTCCAATAATTGCAAATGTTACTGGAAGAGCGTATTTGCAAAGTCAAATAAAAGAAAACCTCATAAACCAGATTGATAGTTCAGTAAATTGGTATGAAAGCATCAGTTATATGATTGCTAAAGGTGTGGATGAATTTGTCGAAGTTGGAAACAGTAATGTTTTGACTAAAATTCAAAAATACATTGAAAAAGAACCATTGCCTATAAATGAAGTAGAAAGAAAAATTGAAAATGAGGAGCAAAAATCTCCTGTCTTATCTGAATACGCTTCCTTATCAGCAACCACATTAGGTAGTGATGAATTTAGAAAAACATACAATGTTAAGTATGCTTATGTTACTGGCTCCATGTATAGAGGAATTGCCTCAAAAGAGCTAGTGGTTCAAATGGCAAGAGCGCGATTTCTTAGTTTTTTTGGAACAGGAGGCCTCTCTTTATCTGAAATAAAAGCAGCCGTTAATTATATTCAAAACGAACTATCAAACGGAGAAACTTTTGGTGTGAATTTACTGCACAACCTGTACGCTCCTGAAAAAGAAATGAAGGTAGTTGAGTTGTGCCTTGCCCTTGGTGTACACAATATAGAGGCTTCAGCATTTATGGGAGTAACGCCAGCAATTGCCTTTTATAGAATTAAGGGATTGAGCAGAGAATATTCAGGAGCAGTTTCCATTAAAAATAGAGTAATGGTTAAAATTTCAAGACCTGAGGTTGCAGAAGCATTTATGTCTCCTATCCCTAACTATATAATTGACAACTTATTAAAAGAGGGAAGGATTACAGATAGTGAAGCCGAACTCGCCAAAGCCATTCCCTTAGCTGACGATGTTTGTGCCGAGGCTGATTCTGCTGGACATACTGATCAAGCATCCGCATTTACACTTTATCCGACAATTTTACGATTACGTGATGATATAATGCAATGCTTTAATTATAAAAATAGAATTAGGGTTGGGGCAGCTGGCGGAATTGGAGTACCAGAATCAATAGCTGCTGCATTTTTATTAGGTGTTGATTTTGTGCTAACAGGTTCAATTAACCAATGCACAGTTCAAGCAGGCATAAGTGATTCGGCGAAAGACCTACTGCAAAATATGAATGTACAAGATACAGATTATGTACCAGCAGGCGATATGTTTGAGCTAGGTTCAAGAGTGCAAGTTTTAAAAAAAGGTTTGTTTTTTCCTGCCAGAGCCAATAAATTACGTGAGTTGTACAAACGTTATGATAGCTTGGATGAGATTACTCCAAAGGACAAAAAATATTTGGAAGAGAAGTATTTTAAAAAATCATTTGATACTATTTATCAGGAAATAAAAGACAGAAAAGGAGAAGCTTCTCCCGAAATTCTTAAAGCAGAAGAAAAGCCTAAAGCGAAAATGGCATTGCTGTTCAAGTGGTATTTTGGCTATTCAACAGAGTTGGCTCTAAAAGGGATAACAAGCAGAAAAGTGGATTATCAAATTCATTGTGGTCCTGCGCTTGGAGCATTTAATCGCTGGGTAAAGGGTTCTGATTTAGAAAATTGGCGAAATAGAAATGTCGATGAAATTGCAGGAAAATTAATGACTGAAGCGGCAGATTATTTAGAAACGTTTCATACAAATAAAAATCTGAATGGAACAAAGACTTTTGGATTGAGAGAAATTGAAAAAACAGTCTATTAATACGAATTTGAATCTTACATTCAAGTCCAACAAATGACAAACCTAGGATTGAGACCAGTAATACAGCGTTGGCTAATTTTTATGTGATTATTGAATACCCATTACAGTCAATGATTGATCTGATTCTATAGAAACGGGTAAAAAAGTTCTATGCGTCTTACAGTAAAAACATCAAGGTCAATTCCCAGAACCTTGTTTGGTAAAAAGAAAATACACTATTAATTTATTTTTAAAGAATATGTAAATGAAGCAATATCTTGAAATGAATCAGGACCTGCATGAATATATTTTGTCAGTATCTTTGAGAGAACCTAAAATACTGAAAAAGCAAAGAGATATTGTCTCAAAAATGCCAATGTCGGCAATGCAAAGCGTTCCAGAAGAAACACAATTTCTGATCTTTTTAATAAAGCTGATAAATGCAAAACGGATTATAGAGATTGGAACTTTTACGGGATATAGTACACTGTGGATGGCAAGTGTATTACCTCAAGATGGTAAAATTATTACTTGCGATGTTGATGAACATTGGACCTCTATTGCAACTGAATATTGGAAAGAAGCAAATGTTTTTGATAAAATTGAATCCAGAATTGCACCAGCTATCGAAACACTGGATCAACTCTTAGATGAAAATTACTTTAATTACTTTGATCTTATTTATATAGATGCAGACAAAGAGAATTATATAAATTACTATAACAAATCAATGCAGTTAATACGTCCAGGAGGCATAATTGCAATTGATAATGTGCTTTGGGGAGGAAGTCTAATCAATCCTGAAAACCAAAGTGTTGAAGCTACAATTTTGCGACAACTAAATGCAAGACTGGTAAATGATAATCGAATAACAATGAGTATGCTTACCATTGGAGATGGTCTTACTCTTGTAATCAAAAACAGTTGATAATATATTAAAGTCGATCCGTCAAACAGTAACCAATATATAATTTAACGGTCTGTTTTAGCAACGAAAAAAATAATTTGACCGAACTATCAAAACAGATTGGCAGTCGATGCTGAGTTGCTTTTGAGGTGCTCTTTAATTTATTGCTCCCTAATTTTTCCCTATTTTATTCAAAATCGAAAATAATCTTATTAAATGCTAAATAAAAAAGCTTTACTAAAATTATACAAGCAGAACAATCTTTCTGATATAGATATTAATTTCTTTTCTAATTATCATACTGATAACAAACAAAAAGAAATTGACTGCTTTGAGTTTAAATTGAACACTACTCTTTATAAGAAAATCAAAAGGCTTGCCAAAAAGGACAGTTTTTCAATAAGCAACTTTCTAAGAAGCATATTTCAAATATTTCTTCACAAATATACCAAGCAGGAAGTTGTAGAAATATTCGTTGCCGACAATAGCAAAAAAGACTTGTTTGCTAACATGTTTCCTGTTCGATTAAATGTACAATCCAATACTTCTTTTAAAGATTTATTAGAGCAAGAAAATAAAGTATACAATGATTTTCAAACACACGCAACCTCTTTTTTAGATTGGGTCAAAACATTGTTTGATTCAAACCAAAGCTCAAAAGTTATATTTGCAGAACTTAAAAGTACTGCGAAACTTGATTTTCAAAACATCATTTCCAGCTTTGAAAAACATGTTGTAAATAGTACACTTGGCTTAGTGGTTAAAGAAAATGCATCTAATATAAATTTGTTTTTTCTTTATGATAAGAGCAGCTTCGATCCGAACCTTATCAAGAGTTTTACAGCAAGCTTGATGGAATTAATAAAATCTGCATCGGATGATGTAAATGAAGCTATAGAAAATATTGAGATTATAAGCAAAACAGAAAAAAAGAAAATAACAACGAGTTGGGCAGGAACAGAAAAACTTCAAATTAAGAAGTATCTACGAATTATTTGCTGCTCAGGCGCAAGAAAGAAAAAGAAATAGTAGTATATCAAAATGAAAACAATGAAGAAGTAACTTACACATTCAATAGATTATTTGCAGAAGTCGAAAAGCTTGCCCAAACACTGCTTAGTCTAGGAATCGCTCAAGGAGATGCAGTTGTTATTTATACTCCAAGGTCACAGCATACCATTGTTGGTTTGTTGGCTATTTTAAAAATAAGAGGAATATATGTTCCAGTAGATAACTCTTATCCTATAGAGCAAGTTCATGCAATAATTAAAGATGTAAATGCACAAATGTTGCTGACAACAGAAGAATACCTCAGCAAATTTAGTGCTATTAGTATTGCTTCTTTTTGTATGGATAGGCAATGGGATACAGTTCAGCCTTTTGTGCTTCAAAAATCAGCAATTGTACAATATGATTGGAATGATCCGGCTTTAATATTATATACTTCTGGATCAACTGGAAAGCCTAAAGGAATTTTGCACAGTCAAAGGCAGTTGATAAATAGATTCAGTTGGTTGTGGAAAAAATACCCTTTTAAAAAGAATGACACAGTTGGTCAAAGAACCATGCTTAATTTTTTGCCTTCATTATGGGGCTTGCTGGGCGGCTTACTACAAGGAGTTAAAACTGTTATCCTGCACAATGATATAATAAGAGATCCATTGGTGCTTGCAAAAGCGATCCATAAACATAAAATATCTCATTTTGCAGTTGTACCCTCATTATTGAAAGTATTACTGGAATCAAATATTGATTTTAAAAAAGAGTTTGGAAGTTTAAAATTCTGTGTAACTGGAGGCGAAGCTTTAAGTCCTGATTTGTGCAATAATTTCTTTTCTCACTTACCAAAAGCCTTGCTTTTAAACGACTACGGCGCAACTGAAATGAACGGTGTACTGTATGAAGAAATGAAAAGTGAAAAGGGTGGGGTGAAAATTAGCGGCTTCTTACCAATTCCAAATATCAGGGTTTTTATTTTGGATGATAACAAACAATTGCTTCCTGCTGGAGTAGAAGGTGAGTTGCATGTAGAAGGAGTTGCATTGGCTTTAAATTATATAAATAACAAAGAGCTTACAGATAGAAAATTTATAAATCACTCGTTCGATGGAAAGTCGAAATTAAGGTTATACAAAACAGGTGATGTAGCCAGTTTTACAACTGATGGAAAAATATTAATAAAAGGAAGAAAGGATCGGCAAATAAAAGTTCGTGGAATCAGAATCGAACCCTATGGAATCGAACAAGCAGTTTTGGCATATCCTGATATACGACAATGTGTGGTTGTGCTCGATGAAAAGTCAAAAACTTTAGTTGCGTATGTGGTGTTGTTAGAAAATGCAAAACTAAATACAAACAACTTGATGAAACACTTGGAAGGCCAACTTCCAAAGATGTATTTGCCTGCTCGAATTGAAATTTTACCTGAATTACCAAAAACCCTTAGTGGAAAGGTTAATTATGCAAAGTTGAAGCGTGAAAACACCAAAGCAAAACAAAAGAAGGCTACAAAACTGGACGACAAATTTGAAAATGAAATTTATGAAATTGCATGTCAAGTATTAGATTTAGACGCCATTGATAAAAATAAAAAATGGTACGCAGTTGGTTTTGATTCAATATCAATATTGAATTTTGTAAATAAATTGAATAAAAAGTTGAAACTGAATATTTCAGTTTCAACTTTATACAGCCACGCATCAATTGTTAATTTGGTTGCTTATCTTAATAAAAATAAAGGCAACAAAAAATTACAATCAACAAAAGTAGATTCTGAAGCAATTTTTTCAGAACAAATAAGCCTTGAAAAAGAAACAGAGATTTACCCAGAATCAGCAAGCTATGAAGAAGAGAAAGAAGAAAGGTATCAAGAACCAGAAAGTCTACCAGAAAAAGAGGACGAAATTTATCCAGAATCAATAAACATTAAAGAGGAGGAAGAAGAAGCTTTTGCGGAACCAGAAAGGATAAAAGAGGAAGAAGAGAAAGATAATCTTATAGGAAAACAAGATGTTGCTATTGTTGGAGTTTCTGGAAAATTTCCAGGTGCAGATTGCCTTGATGAGTTTTGGCAAAATTTAGTAGAAGGAAAAAATTCCATCACCTCGCTTCCTTTTGAACGGTGGCAAATTGATGAATCAGAATATTCAACAGTTTCAGATGAATTTGTTCGTCCAAAATCTGGAGGGTTTTTATCAGATGTAGATTGTTTTGATGCTTCGTTTTTTCACATTTCACATTTAGAAGCCGATTTAATGGACCCTCAACAACGGCTTTTACTCGAAGAATCTTGGAAGGCATTAGAAGATGCCTGCTATTCAGATAAACAACTTGAAAATAGGTCTGTAGGGGTTTTTGTTGGAGTTCGACCAGGTGATTATATTCACCTTATCAATAAATATGGAAAAGAAAAAGAAGCCCATTCATTAATGGGAAATGATCAGGCTATTTTAGCTGCTCGAATAGCTTATTTTCTAAATCTGAAAGGTCCTGCAATTACCATAGATACTGCCTGTTCATCATCTGGTGTTGCGATGCATTTAGCCTGTAAGAGTATTCAAGGCGGGGAGTCCGAGGTGGCTATAGTTGGAGGTGTGAGTATATTTTCTACTCCTATGTTACATGAACTGTCTGGAAAATTAGGGATGTTATCCAAAAGAGGAGAATGCAGACCATTTGACAAAGATGCAGATGGTATTGCTCCCGCCGAAGGTGTAGGGGTCGTTGTATTGAAATCCTTAGAAAGCGCAATACAAGACAAGGATAAAATTTATGGTGTAATCAAGTCTTCCGGAATCAATCAGGATGGAAGAACAAATGGAATTACTGCGCCAAATGGTGAAGCTCAGAAAGATTTAATCAATACGATCTACAAAAAAAATAATATTTTACCTTCGACAATTGACTATATTGAAACGCACGGGACAGGAACAAAACTAGGTGATCCAATAGAAATAGAAGCACTGCGAAACGTTTATGATTCTAACAATAATCATACTATCAATATAGGTTCTGTAAAAGCAAATATTGGGCACCCAATTGCGAGTGCGGCAATGGCTGGATTGTTCAAGATTTTATTTGCTTTTCAATCAAATATTATTCCTCCTCAAATTAATTTTGATCAAGAAAATACATTGTTAAACTTGTCAGATACCGATTTTGAAATTAATGTTGAAGCGCAAAAATGGAATAGAAATGGAAGGGCGAGAAGAGCTGCGCTTAGCTCTTTTGGTTTTAGTGGAACAAATGCACATTTTGTAATAGAAGAAGCACCAAGCAACGATCACTCAATGCCACAACGATTACCTAATTACTTGATTTGTATTTCAGCTCAATCTGGAAGTGCTTTAAAAACAAAGGTGCGAGAATTAATAGATTGGCTCAATGAAAATCCAGAAACTTTCATTGGCGACTTGGCTTTTGTAAGCGCTGTTGGACGATCTCACTTTAGAGATAGGATCGCTGTAATAGCTTCAGATATTGAGAACTTAGGACTGAAATTAAATGCTATATTTAAACAAAAAGATTTTAACAATTTAGAAATCAAAAGAAATGAAAACAATTTTGATCCTGATCTAATCATTGATGAGCTAAAAAAAGAGAAAGTTGAATACTTTGAAGGTTTATCAAATTTGGCGAAAATTTATGAAAGTGGTGAAAATATAAATTGGTCAGAGCTGTACAACTCAAAAGAAGGATACCAGAAAATTGAAATACCTACATACCCATTTACTCATACTAGACATTGGATAGGACAAGACTTAAAGGGTTTAGGTATAAAGACACAGTTCGAAAAAAGTAGTTTGACTGATTCAACTGAAGCAAATTCACTGTATTCAGATTCAGCATTATGGTTCAAAAAAATATTATCAGAGGTAATCAAAACGCCACTTGATAAAATTAGAACAGAAGATCCATTAGAAAACTATGGAATAGATTCCATCTTGATTACTCGTTTAAATAGGATATTAGAAAATTACTTCAATAAATTGTCAAAGACTCTATTTTTTGAATGTCAATCAGTTGGAGAAGTAGCGCGTTATTTGGTGGAAAATCACACCGAAGAATTACATGCAATAATAAAAATCGAAAGTGCTCCCAAAACAGAAACAGCGACAAGCAACTCACAAAGTACATTCCAGAATTTAGGCAAGAGCGATAATACTAATAGTGAAAATGAAATAGTAATCATTGGGATGGCAGGACGCTATCCAATGGCGAACAACCTCGATGAGTTTTTTGAAAATTTAAAATCAGGTAAAGATGCTGTAACTGAAATTCCAAAAGAAAGATGGGATTATATGGCAAATTTCTCAGCAGAGAAAAGAGAAAAGGGAAAAATACATGGTAAATGGGGTGGCTTTATAAACGATGTCGATAAATTTGATTCCCTGTTTTTCAATATTTCTCCCAAAGAGGCTGTTCTTATGGACCCACAAGAAAGGATATTTCTTGAAACAGTTTGGCATACTATGGAAGATGCTGGCTACTCCAAATCCTTTCTTAATAAATACAAAGTAGGCGTTTATCTTGGGGCTACCTGGAGTGAATACAAACTAGTGGCATTAGAATCAGGTTGGTCAACGGGTGATGAAATTTATCCAAACTGTTCTTTGGCAAGTATCGCAAATAGAGTTTCGTATCAATTTAATTTTTCAGGACCTAGTTTAGCAATTGATACAATGTGTTCCTCTTCTCTTACAGCATTGTATTATGCCAACGAAGCTTTGAAAAAAGGAGAAATTGACTTTGCATTTGTTGGTGGAGTCAACTTATCGCTTCACCCTTATAAATATCAGTTATTAAGCTCAGGACAATTTTTATCTACTGAAGGAAAGTGCAGAAGTTTTGGTGAAGGTGGAGATGGTTACGTACCTGGTGAGGGAGTAGGAGCCATATTGTTGACGTCAAAAGAATTTGCAATAAATGCCAATGCAAAAATTTATGCATCATTAAAAGGAATGGCACTAAATCACGGAGGCAAGACCAATGGCTATACCGTTCCCAACCCATTAAAACAGTCTTCTTTAATTACTGAAGCACTTAAAAATGCTAACATTGCTCCTGATTCAATTAGCTATATTGAAGCGCACGGAACAGGTACATCATTGGGTGATCCCATTGAAATTACTGGTTTAACTAAGTCTTTTGAAAAACATTGTAAAGAGAAAAATAACATTGCTGTAGGATCAGTGAAGTCAAATATTGGTCATTTAGAAGCTTGTGCTGGAATTGCAAGTATTACGAAAGTACTATTGCAAATGAAATCTAAGACAATATTTCCTTCTATACATGCAACCAACATTAATAAAAATATCGACTTTGAATCAACCCCTTTTTATCTTCAAAAAGAAATGACAACTTGGAATCCGCCAAGCAAAGATAATGCAGCACTACCAAGAAGAGCCGCTATTAGCTCTTTTGGTGCTGGTGGAGCAAATGCACATATTATTTTGGATGAATTTATCTCAAATGAAACAGAGGTAAGTTCAATTTTGCCCAACTATTTTATATTTCTTCTTTCTGCAAAGAACAAAGAAAGTCTAACTAGTCTTGTCAATTTGTATATCAATTTTATTGAAAAAAATGCAAAGAACAATTTACAAGACCCAAGGTTGGAAGGGAAAATAGATGATGTTTTTCACAAGACGCTAGGCTTAGAAAAAAACTCAATTGCTAAAATGGATCAATGGAGTGATTTAGACATTGACCTAATTACCTTAAACACTTTTAATCAAAGCGTTAGTGAAATATTGCAAATGCAGATTGCTTCAAGTTTGGTGCAAAATGCAAAATCTTTATCTGATTACTTTAATTTAATTTCTCAACAATATCTAAATAAATCAGAGCATATTAAAGATTCAAATTATGCTAAAACGCTGTTGTTTAATCTTACTTATACGCTTCAAGTTGGTCGTGAAAATATGGATGAACGATTAGCAATAGTCTGCGATTCTCCTCAAAATTTATTGCAGTCATTGAGAGGTTTTGCCAATGGGTTTTTAGGTAATAATGCCTATCAGAATAACACAAGAAACAATGAAATTGTCGAGAAAATAGATGTTTCTTTTTTAGTAGAGACCAGCTCTTTTTCCAAAGAACAATATAATAAATTAGCGCTTGCTTGGACCCAAGACGAACAAATAAACTGGTCTTATTTGTACAAGGAAAATGTTCCCCAAAGAATATCCTTACCCCTTTATCCATTTAAAAGAAAGAGACATTGGATAGGAAATAAAAAACAGAAGTTGTTTCCAAAAGCTAGCTTATTGAAGCTGAAAAATATCTCAACTACTGAAGGCATTTGCTTTGAATCAATTCATACAGGATTTGAGTTTTATTTCAAAGATCATCAAATAGAAAGACAAGGTGAAAAACTTAAAATATTTCCAGGTGCAGCATATCTTGAATGCGTATACCAAGCAGCAAAAAAAGTATTACAAAAAGATGTGTTAACAATAAAAAATATCGTTTGGGAACAAGCATTTTCTATTGATCAAAAACCAGTAACAACCATTTGCGAAATAGTTGACAATGGTAGTGATTTTGTTTGGAAAATGAAAACTAAAGAAAATCTTAAAAGGCTTGCTCAAGGTCGTTTTTCAAAACATGTAGGCACACCTGGTTTATTTCCTTCTATTGATATTTTACAGTTTAAAAATCAATGCGATTCTATTTATCAAAAAGGTGAAACTTATTCTATTTTCCAATCGAATGGAATGTTATATGGAGATTCGTTTCAGGTAATTGAAGAAGTATACCTTAATGAAAAGCAGGTTGTCGCATATGTCAAATTGCCAGAAATTTGCAAAGCCACTTATGATTTTTACCATTTGCATCCTGCCTTGTTAGATGGAGCATTTCAGACAATTATTGCTTTGACACATTACCTGGAAGGTGATAGCGTGCACTACATGCCATTTTCCGTTGGTGAAATTTGTATTTATAAATCACTACCTAGCTCTTTTCATGTATGTACAAAATTGATAAGTGAATTGTCAAATAACAATCGAGTTTTTAACATTGAAATACTAAATGAATTTGACGAAGTTTGTTTGTCAATAAAAAGTTTTACAATAAAGGCAATCCAATCTAATAGAGATAAACCAAGTTCAGCATCTCGACCAATGTTGTATTTTAAAGAAGAATTTACTGCTCATAAGTTGCCAGTAGTTCAGATGGAATTAAAGAGTGAAAATATACTCTTTTTTACCGAAAAAGAAGAGTTATACCATCTGTTCAAAAATCAACATCCTACCCATGAAGTTTTTTGGATAAATAGTGGACAAAACTTTCAGCAATTAGACAGAAATACTTTTTTGGTCAACCCTTTAATCTTAGAGGATCTTGAACGATTGTTAAAGACATTTAGCAATAGGGGTATAAGTATAAGTAAGTTTGTTTATCATCAAAGTGCATTAGACAGTTTGACCAAGCAAAACTTAATGAATGGATTAAATGCTGTCGCTTTCCCGGTCTTTCAGTGGATAAAAGCTCTAATCTTAAATAGCAATGTTGACAAAACTAATAGACAGCTATTATTTGTATATGACGCAAAAGATATAAATGATTTTACGACTCCCTTTTCAGCTATTGGAGGTTTGGTGAAATCGGTAAATATGGAGCGTACTGTATTGAATTGTAAATGCCTTGGCATCTACAATAATGGAATAAAGAATATAGTAGAATATGTAGGAAAAGAACTCTGGAATGAAAAATCAGGTTCAGCGGAAATTAGGTATGTCAACAATGAAAGGCAAACATTGAAGTTGAAGCCCTTTGAACCCAAACTTAACTCATACAATAATGTGGATTTTAAAAATGGGGGTACTTATTTGATAACAGGTGGTATGGGTGGTTTAGGGCTTACACTAGCCAGCCAAATTGATGCCGCTGTTTCTGCCAATATAGTCTTGTTGGGTCGGAGAAAATGGTCGGAGGAAATACAGCGTCAAATAGAAAGAACAGCAGTTGGGAAATCTCAAATTCAATACATTTCTTGCGATGTGGCAGACTCAGAATCAATACAATTAGTTGTAAGTAAAATCAAAAGTCAATTCGGAAGTTTAAACGGAGTTATACACTGTGCAGGAGTAATGCGTGCTGCATTTATAAAGAATAAGTCACTGCAAGATTTGAAAGACACTGTAGCGCCAAAAGTTTTGGGAACCTACTATCTTGACTACTCAACAAAAGATGAAAGCTTAGACTTTTTTATCTTGTATTCTTCAATAGCATCTGTATTGGGAAGTGCCGGACAAACTGATTATGCCTATGCCAATAGTTTTTTGGATCATTATACAGAGTATAGAACCCAACTAGTAAAAGCAGGAAAACGATTTGGAAAGACACTCACAGTAAATTGGCATTTATGGGAGGAAGGAGGAATGACTGTTGACAATAATACAAAGGTGCTCTTTGAAAAAACATTTGGGATGTATGCATTGTCAAATGAAGACGGTTGGAATACGATCAGGTTGGGTTTGAATATAGAAGAGCATCGCCTGGTATCATTAAAAGGAGACAAAGACAAAGTACTAAAGGCATTAAAGTTAAATAAACAAAAGGAAGAGCCTGAAAAGATTCACCCCAAACAAATTACAAAAAAAGTACACGCTACTGATAAATTGGCTAAGCAGCTAGCAAGCAAATTGAAGAGAATGGTTGCCGAAATTTTAGAGCTAGATTTAGAGGAGATAAGCTTGGAAATTGGAATTGATGAGTATGGTTTTGAATCTGTTTCATTTACAGAATTTGCAAATAAAATAAATGAAGAATATGGTTTGGATTTTATGCCATCTATATTTTTTGAACATTCGACTTTAAACTCTTTGGTAGAGTATTTGGAAGAAAATTATAAAGATAAGTTACTGCGTTTTTATAAAATTGAAGAGGAATATATTGAATTAGAGCCTAAGCAACTAGAAGAAAGCGTTATTGAAAAAATACCAGAAGTTGATGCAGAAATAGTCCAAAAGAGAACTGTTCAGTACGAAAATGAACCGATTGCAATTGTTGGTATGAGTGGTAAAATGCCACAAGCAAATTCAATTGAAGAATTTTGGGAAAAATTGGAACAAGGAGAGAGTACCATCAGCGAAATTCCAGAAGACAGGTGGGATTGGAAGGAGTATGATTCTGGAAATGAACAAATTGATGGAAAAAGTTACAATCGGTGGGGTGGATTTTTAAAAGATATATACAATTTTGATTCTGCATTTTTCTCTATAGCTCCCTCAGAAGCTCGATTGATGGACCCACAACATAGATTGGTTATTGAGTCAGTTTGGAATACCATAGAAGATGCAGGGTATAAGGCCAATCATTGGTCGGGTAAAGAGGTAGGAGTTTTTATAGGAGTAGCAACTTCTGATTATGACCACAAATTGAGAATGAATGCCAATGAAGGGAATTTTTATGCAACAACAGGAAATTCTCATTCTATATTGACCAATCGCGTTTCTTATTTTTTTAATTTTTGTGGACCTAGTGAGCCTGTAAATACAGCTTGTTCAAGTTCACTTGTTGCAATTGATAAGGCGGTAAATCTTTTGAGGAATACAGATTGCGAAATGTGTATAGCAGGTGGTGTAAATGTTATTTTGGACCCTTCTAGCCATGTTGCATTTAGCCATTCTGGAGTTCTATCGAAAAATGGGAGTGCTAAGGTGTTGGATAAAAATGCAGATGGCTATATCCGTTCTGAAGGAGTAGGAACTGTAATGCTCAAGCGACTTTCAGATGCTGAAGCTGATGGAGACCACATTTATGGAGTTATTCAAAGCACCAATGTAAACCACGATGGTAAAACAAATTCTTTAACTTCTCCAAATCCCAATGCTCAAGCTTCTTTAATTGTTAATGCTTTTAAAAAGGCTAATTTTGAACCTGCCACGGTGAGCTTTTTAGAGTTGCAAGGCATCGGGCTTCCGCTAGCCGATGCAATAGAAATTAATGGATTGAAAAAAGCTTTTAACAAACTATATGAATATTATAACAAAGATAATACTCCAAATAATTACTGTGGGCTTGGTACTGTAAAAAGCAATGTGGGGCACCTCGAAGCGGCTTCTGGTATGGCGAGCTTGTTTAAAACGCTGCTCTGCTTTAAGTACAATAAGATATTGAAAAATATTAATATTGATCAAGTCAATCCCGAGATAAAACTGAATGATTCTCCGTTTTATATTGTTAAAGAAAATACCAAATGGAATAATACAGATAACCCTCTCAGAGCAGGAATTAGCGCTTTTGGTTTTGGTGGGGTAAATGCACATATTTTGTTGGAAAAATATGAAACACAAAAACAGCATTTTGATAAAGTTGACTTTCCTTTAGTCTTTGTATTGTCTGCTAAATCTACTTCAGCACTTTTTGTATATTTAGAAAAACATTTGAATTTCTTAGAAAGCGATAAAGATATAGCCTTAAATGAATACTTATATACACTACAAGTGG
Organism: Bacteroidota bacterium; assembly: GCA_020627525.1. GTDB lineage: Bacteria > Bacteroidota > Bacteroidia > Chitinophagales > UBA2359 > JAHDGP01. The sequence continues at coordinate 7,363 of JAHDGP010000022.1, read as the reverse complement.
GAAGAGAATCTATGGAAGAGCGTATCGCAATTATCTTTAACTCTCAATCAGAATTAATAACACAACTCAAATATATAATCCGTGAAAAAACACAGCTTGATGGACTAGAACAAATCTATATGGGAAATGCTTCCAAAAAGAGTAAGTTGAATTTACTACTCGAAGGTGTTGAAAGTGAAGTATATATGGAGAATTTATTTTTAAATAAAAATCTTCAAAAACTTGCAATGTTATGGGTGGCGGGAGTTAACGTAAATTGGCAAAAGATATACAACGGAAAACAACCAAAGAGAATGTCGATTCCAACTTATCCTTTTGAACAAAAGCGATATTGCTTTAATGATGAGCTTGAGCCTATTTTACCCAATGAAGTAATTGAAGAAATAACTTTTTCAAATAACAATGTAAAAGTGAAAGCAGCTCAATTGTTAGGAGTTGATATAAATACAATAGACAACCATGTGTCATTAGTTAAGTATGGATTGGATTCTATTACTGGAATGAAATTGATTGCTTATATTAAAGATACATATGGTCTTGAGCTGACCATGAAGTTGATGTTTAAAGATGCATCTATTGATAATATTACCATGCTTTTAGAAAGCAAAGTATCTACTTTAAGCGAGGTAGTATGAACAATAGCTTGTGATACAAATACAGTTAAGTACTTGCCTGTTTATTATTGACCAGTCCAGCATATTGAGAGACTGTTAGTTTTGTGTGCATTTGTACATTTTAGTACAAGTAAAGCAGCAATAGAAAATTCAGAATATTTAAATTTCGTTTAAAAAAATATCCCCAAACTGCATGGTTTGTTGGAATTTGACAAATTACCGTTGACAAGAATCTAATAAAAATTAGAATAGCATGAGAAAAAATCAGGACGAAAGAAATTATGATTATCCTCTTTCTAAGGGACAAGAGGCCCTTTGGGTCATTGAAGAAATGTATCCTGAAAATTGTGCCTACAATCTTCCTATAGCTTATTGGGTGTCCAGAGAAATTGATTTAAATTTACTCAAGGATAGCTTTGGTTTATTAGTAAAAAAGCACCACATACTTCAAGCAAATGTAATTGTAAAAAGTGGAGCACCAGTACTGAGTTATTCAAATAATTCAAAGACTGATTTTATTATTAAGGATAAAGAACTTAATGATAATGACCTGATTGAATTTATTACTACCGAAGCCAAAACGCCTTTTGATTTAAAGCAAGATAGTCTGGTTAAACTTTTTGTTTATAGAAGATCTACTGGAGATTTTGCCTTAATGATACTATTGCACCACATCATTGCTGATGGAGCATCTATACCTATTTTGATAAAGGATCTTCTTGACTTTTACCATCATCAGGAAGAGGCAATGAATGAGGCTAACTCAGAATTTTCTTATAGAGATTTTGTTGAATGGCAGAGAAAAATGCTATCAGACAATAAGACAGAAAAAAGCCTGCAATATTGGTTGAATCTAGACTATGACAAAACTGTTCCTGTGCAAATTTTGGGAGATCAAAATTCGGTAATAAGGAAGGAAATGAAGGGGGCATTTTATCGGTTTTCTTTGAATTCCAAATTGAGTTTGAAACTTAAAAGTTTTGCAAAGGAAAACAATGCTACATTGTTTGCTACCACTTTAAGTATTTTTTACCTCTCTTTATATGCTTTTTCTGGAGTGAAAAACATGAGAATCGGAATTCCAATGTTTGGACGCCCTTCTGCTCAATATGATGAAGTTGTCGGATTGTTTATGAATATGGTTATACATAGTTGTGACCTTGCGGGCGCATCTTCCTTTGAAGAGCTATTGTTAAATGTTCGCAATACAATGCTTGATGGATTTGAACACAGCAACTATCCTTTCTACGAATTAAATAGAGAGCTTAGAAAAATAGGTAAAAACATTAGTCTATTTAAAACAGCTTTTTATTACCACAAAAAAAATCAAACAACTGAACCAGGAGAACCTTTTGAACGGATAATTAAAAGTGAAATTACTGCAATACGACAATCTGGCGAGTTTGATTTTATTTTTGAAGTTGTTGAAAATAAATCATCCTTCGATATTTATTTAAAATACAATCCTTCCGTTTATAAAATTGAACAAATCCAAAATTTTACAAAACATTATTTTTCATTTTTGGAGAAAATTGTAAACAATGCTACTATTGTTTCATTACCCCTAACTTCATCTTTTTTTCAAAATTTTGTTGACAACAAAAATGCAGAACACAATCAAAACAATGACTTGTCTTTTATTGAATTAATAAAGAGAAGCCAATTTGAATTTTCCACAAATATTGCTGTTAAATATGATAATGGAAAATTTACATATGAAGAACTTATTGAAAAGAGTAAAACTATTGCGAGTTTTCTTATTGCCAATGGCTATGGTCAGAATAATCTAATTGGTATTTTTGTTGAAAGATCAGAAGCCTTATTACCAGTTATCTTGGGAGTGTTAATGTCTGGAAATGCGTTTGTGCCTTTAGATCCTGTTTATCCAACAAGCCGATTGAGTATGATGTTGGAAGATAGCAATGCGCGAGTCGTAATTACAAATCAAAACTTGCAACATTTAATACCAGATGGAGACCATGTAGTATTAACGTATGAATCAATTAAAGCTCCAAAAGAGAAAGTAGATTTGCCAAATATTGATGCTCATTCTTTGGCTTATGTAATATTTACCTCTGGCTCAACTGGAAGACCTAAAGGAGTAGCGATAAGTCATAAAAGTTTGAGTAATTTTTTGATGTCGATGATGAGAAGGCCGGGTATTTCAAAACAAGATTATCTCTTAGCTGTCACGACAGTTTGCTTTGATATAGCATATTTGGAATTGTTTTTACCACTCATGGTTGGCGCAACAATAGAGATCGCTACAGATTCAATTGTCAAAGATGGCATTTTATTATCTAATCGAATCGACAAAGGAGATATTACGATTATGCAAGCAACTCCATCCACTTGGCGAATGCTGTTTTCTGCTGACTGGAAAGGTGTTTCTTCATTGAAAGTTTTATGTGGTGGCGAGGCGTTAAAACCCGATTTGGCCTCTAAAATTTTGGATTCATGTAGCTCTTTGTGGAATATGTATGGACCGACAGAAGCGACAATTTGGGCTTCTGTTCAACAGGTAGAAAAAGGTGATTTAATAACACTCGGAAAACCTCTTGAAAATATGAATTTGTATGTTTTGCATGAAGATCATACAGAGTGTCCAATTGGTGTTTCTGGAGAAATTTATATTGAGGGAATAGGACTAGCAAATGGCTATCTTAATCGTCCAGAAGAAACTGAAAAGCGTTTTGTGCATGTCTCTTTAAATGAAGAGGAATCGGTAAGACTCTATCGTACTGGAGATTTAGGGCGTTATAAAAAAACTGGAGAGATAGAATTTCTTGGTCGCATTGATCAACAAGTAAAGTTGAATGGTTATAGAATTGAACTAGAGGAAATTGAAAGTGTACTCAAAAAGATTGATTCGGTAAATGATGCTGTTGTTGTGCAGAAAAAAAACCACCTTTTAGCTTTTTTACAAGTGAAAAATGATTCAACAATTGTCAAAGAAGTTATCTTGAAAAAGAAGTTGGCGATGTCTCTTCCAGCTTATATGATTCCCTTTTCATTTTACTGGCTAGATTCTTTTCCAGTAACGCTAAATAGGAAAGTTGATCGAAAAAAATTAATGCAAACCAGCATTGAGGATATTAAAGAAAAATATACCAACAATAACAAGATTGAAACTAAAACGAAAGAACAGAAGCTTACTGAAAATAGTGGAGAGAAATATTCGACAATTAATGTATTAAAAAGTTTGATTCACACTGTTGAAGGAGTTGAAATAAATGAAATACAAAATGATAAGAATATTGGAGATTATGGATTTGACTCTATCAGTTATACAGAATTTGCATCCAAGATAAATAAAAAATTTGAGCTGAATATTACCCCGGCATTGTTCTTTGAATATCAAACATTAAACTCTTTAGCTTCTTATATTTTAGGAGATAGAAATGCATTTAATGATATTGAATATTTAAAAAAATCTGATAGCAATGGAAAAAAAGAGTCTGAATTTTTTCAAGAGCCTATTGCTGTTATAGGAATGAGTGGGAAATATCCACAATCAAAAGACTTAGATGCTTTTTGGAAAAACTTGAAAGGTAATAAAAATTTTGTTGTTGAGATTCCCGACTCACGTTGGGACTGGAAGCAGCACGATGGAGATCCTAGAGACGACTTTAATAAAACAAATTCAAAATGGGGAAGTTTTATTGATTGTGTTGAATCTTTTGATGCTTTATTTTTTGGAATCTCACCTCGTGAAGCCGAATTGATGGACCCATCTCAAAGAATAATGCTAGAATTGGCTTGGCTGGTCTTTGAAAATGCAGGGTACAAGCCTTCACATTTTTCGGGCTCTAACACAGGAGTCTTTATAGGTTGTGTAAATTCTGATTATTCAGATATTTTATTAGACCGTGATAGGAAAATAGATTCCTATACAATGTCTGGAATGGCTAAAACCATGATCCCCAATAGAATTTCTTATCTACTCAACCTAAATGGTCCAAGCGAAATAATTGATACAGCTTGCTCTAGTTCGCTCGTTGCAATACATAGAGCATTAGAATCTATCAGAAACGGGAGTTGTAACGCTGCCATTGCTGGTGGTATTAATTTGATTTTACGACCTTTCGGACACATTGCCCTTGCAAAAAATAGTATGCTAAGCCCAGATGGTAGTTGCAAAGCATTTGATTCTAGGGCAAATGGTTACGTTAGAGGTGAAGGAGCAGGGCTTATTTTATTAAAGAGACTTTCAGAAGCTGAAAAAGACAATGATTATATTCATGCTATCATTAAAGGGTCTTCAGAAAATCATGGTGGAAAAACCAACTCTCTCACTGCTCCCAACCCCAATGCTCAAGCAAAGCTAATTAGTCAGGCTATTCAAAAAGCGAAGATACCCGTAGAAACAATTAGTTACATTGAAGCTCATGGCACTGGAACGGCACTGGGTGACCCTATTGAAATAAATGCATTAAAGAATGTTTTTTCAAATCAAGAGGGCAATGAAGCAAAATATTGTGGAATTGGAACAGTAAAATCCAATGTTGGGCACTTAGAGGGGGCTGCTGGTATTGTAGGATTACAGCGAGTAATACTTTCAATGAATCATAAATATTTAACAGCAAATATTCACCTTAAAAAACTTAACCCTCATATAAATCTTACAGATAGCCCTTTCTATATGGTTGATCAGTCTCAGCCCTGGCTTTGTCTAAAAAATGAACAAGGGGAGGACCTGCCTCTGAGAGCTGGAGTTAGTTCATTTGGTTTTGGAGGTGTAAATGCTCACGTTGTTCTTGAAGACTATCCAAATAGAGCTGATCGGACTGAAGAAAATGACCCGTCTAATCAATTGATTGTTTTATCTGCAAAAAGTGAAATGCAATTAATTCAAAAGGCAAAACAACTTAAAGATTTTCTACTAGTTGAAAACTTGAAACATTCTTTGTCTGATATTGCTTTTACACTACAAACAGGAAGAGAAGCAATGGATTTTAGAATTGCTTTTGTAACTCAATCAAAAAGTGAATTTATTGAGTTGCTTCAAAACTATATTGATGAGAGTTCTTCTTTGAAATTGCACAAAGGAAATGTAAAGTCTTCTGATTCGATAAAGGAGATTTTTGATGAAATGAAAAGTTTTTATGAGAAACTAATAGATGAATTGATTCAAAGTGAAGATCTTGATAAGGTGGCAAAATTGTGGGTAAGTGGACTTGAAATTGATTTTAACTCTTTTCTTAACAAAGGCCGTAAGGTGCCCTTGCCAGGTTATCCATTTTCTGGGGAAAAACACTGGGTTACTACCAAAAAACAAGAAGAAAAGTTAATAGATGCAATAGTGCCTACAGACGAGGCAGATGTCTTTTTATTTGAAAAAATAATAGCTCCTAATTTAAATTTAGTTGAGGACCATGTTGTAAATGGTTTGAAAATTTTTCCAGGAGTTGGTTATTTGGAGATGGTCTGTCAAGCATTGGGTAAACTGAAAAAACCACCTTTTACATTATCTAAAGTTTACTGGCTTAACCCACTTATTTTGGAAAATGAAAGCCTTGAAGTCAAGACAACTTTACATAAAAATGAAGACCATTTTCAATTTCAAATTTTTAGCAATAAGCAAAAAAGAATGCTGCATTGCGACGGAGAAATCAGACTATCGCAGTTTTACTCAACTAATGATAAAATTGTGTTAAATGAAATTATGGCAAAAGGAAAAAAAACTGATACCAATGATTTTTATTCTCAAATGACAAAGTTGAAAGTTTGTTATGGTGATTATTTTAAAGTTGTAAAATCCTTTTGGCGTGTTGGAAATGAAGGGCTTGCTTTGTTTAATATTGATAACTTGGATGAACAAGATATTAATAAACATTTTCTTCCACCCAATCTAATGGATGCTGCCTTACAAACACTAGCGACATTAATGTTAGACATTGAGCCTTCAGATGTTCTTAAGGTGCCTTTCAGTTTGGAAGAAGTGGAAGTAATAAGCCAGAATGAAATTCCTTGTTACGCTTATGCGAAAAAAGAGGAAAAACAATATCATGTAGCATTATTAAACAAGTCTGGACTTCCATGTATCAAGTTACACAATGTAGTTTATAAAAAACTTGAATCAAAGGAAAATGCACATTCGTATTTTTACAATTCTTGGAAGCTTTATGAGAGTTTAGATGAGGTAGTAAAACCAAATCTTAGTTTGAATGAAGAAGCTCATGATAAAGTGATTTGTGTTTACAAAAAAAATCAGATAGAATTCATTCAAGAACTTGAAAGGGTTTTTAGGGGTTTACTTATTCCTATTGCTTTAAATGAAAGTTATAAAAATGAAATAAATGCTCATTTAAAAAAGAATGGTAAAATTAAGGAGTTTATATTTCTTGCAACCTGTCAATTAGAAGATGTTCAATATTATGATAATATTCAAGAAGTAAATAATGACCTTATCTCTTTGTTTGAATTTCTAAAATATTTGGAATTCCAGGAGTTGTTTAAATCAAATACTTTAGTTTCTGTATTAACGAATGATGTTTGTAGCATTTCTGAAAAAGAATCTATTAAACCTTCAAATGGAAGTGTTTTAGGATTGGTGCAAACCATTAATGCAGAATATCCAAATCTTAAATTAAGGCATTTAGATGTTTCACTAAATGAACTTAATACTTTTGAAAGAGCTGCTTCTGATATTTATAATTGGCACAAAAGTCCCACATCTCAATCCTTACTAAGCCTTCGCGGCAAACGCCTATACAGACAAATCCATCAAGAAATAAGTTTGCCTAAAT
>JAHDGP010000021.1:6115-22495 GCA_020627525.1 Bacteroidota bacterium | reverse complement strand
AAATTCGCCGGCAAAAACAGAAAAAGAAACTTTAACCTATAGTGCTTATGATACTAAGAATCATGTTTCACTGGCCTGCTATGTAGGTATGAAAGATTATGAAAAAGCACACATAATAAGTACGCAATTGGTAATTGATATGCTTGAAAATTCAATATTTTCTAAATTACAACCTCACAATTTATCAAGTAATTACAGTAACTATGTTTATACAGCTGTTAGGACCTTACCTTTAAAAGAGGTTGATAAAGTTACAGCTGAATATTTACAATACTTGGAAAAACTAGTTAGTATAAATGTCAATTTACCAGATATTGTAGAGCGTTTTTTTTTGACAATTCATTTCTATAAAATTGAATACTATATATTTAACAATCAATTTGACGAAGTGCTCAATGTTTTACCTGAAATTGACGCTGAATATAAAAAGGTGGAGAGTGAAGTTGATACTCTCACTCATTTAACCTACAATTATTCAATTGCATATACCTATTTTATGACTGGTCAGTTTAAAAAGAGTCAGGAATGCATAATATGGTTAGCTAATTATCCTGAACTCAAATCTAGGAATGATTTTTTTGCAGCAACACATTTATTAAAACTCTTCATTCATTTTGAATTGGACAATAAGGAATATTTGATTTGTCAGCTGAAAAATGTATATGGACTTTTGAAAAGAAACAACTACTTGTTTGAGTTTGAAAAAGAAGCAATTGATATGCTTAAAAAACTTTGTGCTACAGAATTGACAAAAGAACAAATTAAAATTTATGAGCAGTATAAAATAGTGTTTCAAAATTTGCTTAATCTCGTAGAGGAAAAAGATGCTTTTGAAAAGCTAAATTTGCTTTTTTGGATCGATGCAAAATTGAAAAAAATGAAACCTGAGAATGTGAAAATAGAAACGTAATTTGATGCCATAAATCAAATTTATCTTTTTGGAGTAGACTCATAAATATTAATATAGTGTTAAACTTTCTCGCCGTTTAAGCATCCATATTTTATTGTTAACCTTTAAAAAAATGTTCCTATGAGCAAGCTTCTAAAATCACTCTCGATTTTGTGTTTGATTCTTACAAACACGCTTCTATTTTCTCAAAACGATGAACCCCAAAACGACAAAAGTTTATCCCCTTATTTTGTTGTAAAAAGCGCCAATCCAAAAACCGATCAATTGCCTTTGAAAAAGACTTACGCCGATGTAAATATTGTTGGAGTAATTGCAGATGTAACTGTTAATCAAGTATATAAAAACGAAGGTGTAAATGCATTAGAGGCTATCTATACTTTTCCCGCTTCAACCAATGCAGCCGTTTACGCAATGGAAATGAAAATAGGGGAGAGAAAGATAATAGCGCAAATAGAAGAAAAACAAAAAGCCAAGGCTGATTATGAAGCTGCCAAAAAAGCGGGGAAACGTGCCTCGCTCTTAGAACAACAAAGACCCAATGTCTTTACAATGAATGTTGCCAACATTATGCCTGGTGATGAAATTGTTGTGACACTAAAGTATACAGAATATCTAAGTCCAACGGATGGCGTTTATGAATTTGTTTATCCGACAGTTGTTGGACCAAGATATGTTTCTAAAGAGGAAGGTCGCAATGATAATGAATTTGCAAATACACCCTATGAAAGACAAGGAGTTAAATCTTCTTATGATTTTGATATAAATGCAAGAATAACTGCTGGTATGCCCATTCAGGAAGTCAATTGTAATACACATAAAACAAGTATTAATTTTCCAGAAGAAAGTACAGCTTCAATTGCATTGGATGCATCAGAAAATAAAGGAGGAAAACTTTGTCCTTAGTTATAAATTATCTGGCGATCAAATAGAATCTGGTTTGATGTTGTATGAAGGCTTAGAAGAAAATTTCTTTTTACTGATGATGCATCCCCCAAAAAGATTCAAAGATGAAGACATTCCTCCAAGAGAATTTATTTTCATAAACGATGTTTCTGGCTCAATGTCGGGTCATCCGATGGATGTTTCAAAAGCATTGATGAAAGATATGGTTTGTAATTTGAGACCTGAAGATCGGTTTAATGTTTTGGTTTTTGCAGGAGCATCTGGATGGTTGGCAGACAAATCATTAGCGGTATCTGATGAAAATATTGAAAATGCAAAATCTTTCATTGACAACCAAAGAGGTGGAGGTGGAACCAATATTTTACCAGCTCTACAAAAAGCATTAACTTTCCCAAGACAATATGAAGAATTATCCAGAATATTTGTAATAGTTACAGATGGATATGTAACAGTAGAAAGCGAAGTATTTGATTTGATTAGAAATAACAATGACAAAGCGAATACTTTTGTATTTGGAATTGGTGATGGTGTAAACAGACATTTAATAGAAGGGATTGCACACGTTGGAATGGGCGAACCATTTATTGTAATGAAAAAGGAAGAAGCAAATGCAGTTGCTGAAAAATTTCAAAGCTATATTTCAAATCCAGTATTGACTCAAATTAAAAAGAACTTCAAAAACTTTGAAGCATATGATATAGAGCCTGTTACCATTCCAGATGTAATGGCAGAAAGACCTGTTACAATTTTTGGAAAATACAGAGGAGCGCCAAAAGGTCAAATCATTTTAGAGGGCTTTAACGGTAAACGCAATTGGCAAAAAGTATTCAATCCCGCCTCTTATGCTCCCGATGATAAAAATGCAGCATTGAGATATTTATGGGCTAGAAAAAGAATTCAAATGCTGGATGATTACAGCCATACAAGCGGAACGGATTTTGAAGCTCAGAAAAAAGAAGTTACCAACTTGGGATTAAAATACAATTTGTTGACGAAATATACTTCATTCATTGCAATTGAAGAAAATCCTGTAAATGATGGTGATTTGAAAAAAGTAAAACAAGCATTGCCATTGCCTCAAAATGTGTCAGAAAACGCTATAGGATTTGATGAGATTGTCCAAATGCCAACGAGGAAAAATGTGGCAAGCAAAGTATCTGGTGTTTACTTAAATGAAAAGGGAAAAAATACAAAAAAAGCGAAAAGAGTAAAGATTCACAAAACGGTAATACTAGAGGGTGGTTTTTCTAAAGCGGAAAAGAAAAATATTGTAAAATATATTGAAACACAATTGATGAACTCGGTATTTATTCAATGTTTTGATTTGGATTTTGATATTTCGTCCATTGAATTTATTGTCAACGAAAAAGGCTTTGTAAGCAGTATTTTGATAAATGATCATATGGAGTTTAAAGATTTTAATTCTTGTATTGAGTCGATTATTAATAATTGGGATTTCAGTGAAATGCCTAATAATGGAAAGGGATCTTATAAAATTACTTATTGATAAATCATTTCATCATAGCGATTGAAAAAGCAAATTTCAATCGCTATGATGAAAATTAAATTCGATACGAATGAAAATTTCAAAATACATATTTGTCAGTTTAATCGGTTTGATTGTTGTTTGTTTTTCATTGCGTGACATTCAAGGCGAGGTAAATATTGATACTGATTCAAAATACTTTGAAAAGCAGAGCATCACTTTTATTTTAGGAGATGATATAGATACAAGTAATCCATTTTACTATAATGCTAGCTTGTATTTTACAGAAAATGAAAAAGATAAAACGGACAAAGTAGTAAATGGTTGTTATACTTTGTTGGATGTTCAAAAATACTTACTCAATAATAGACCGTCAAATTATCGAGCTTGGGGAAAAATAAACTTGGTTTCACATGGCAATCAATACATTGGTTTAAGTGCTAAAGCGACGCCCGATTCAAAACGTGCAAACACAGAGGAGATTCTGAAAAATGTTGAAGCAGGTAATTTGTTAAATATCCCTTCAAATATTATTGATGATAAAACAGAAATAGAATTACATGGATGTGGCTTAGGAAATAATGAAAGATTGTTGTCTGCCATAGAAGTAGCTTTTTCAGATCAAACATCTTGTCCCAATGTTATTGCGAGTAAGTACTTCGAATATTTTACAGAAGACAATATTGACAATAGAAATATTAAAAGATACGATGCAGACTTTAAAATGCTTTCCTACAAAATGGGCTACAAACCAGAAGATCATATATTGGCTAAAAAGTTTGCTAAAAAATTTCCAAATGAAAATATTGATTGGGCAAAGGCGATAAAAAACACAACAGCGCAAGACAAAGGAGATGTATTTCACTTTAGTTTTGATATTCCATTAAAATGGGTTTTTGCCTATGACACCGAGGAAGAAGCTCCAATATTAAAAACAAAAAAAGCTAGAATGGAATGGGCAAAGAACAATCCTGAAATTATGGCACAACTCAACGAATTGGAATTACCAGCCGACGATTTCAATTGGTGGATGCGGAACATTACTGTTGTAAATGAAGATGATTCGGAGTCGCCTGCACTTTGGGTCAAAGGCTACTGCACAGTAATGTGTGTTTTGGAATTGTTGTAAGAGGTTTTCAAGCCCGAAGGGCTGACATTATCCCCGCATAATATTGCAATTTAGTTTTCAAATCCTTAAAAGGTGGCATTTTCAAAATTTGATCAAAAATCAATTCGACTTTTTCAAAACCTTTTTCTTTGTTGTAGGGTCTTTTTTCTTTGGCGTAAGCACTTTTTTACCAGGTTGAGTTTTAAAACTTTTATTGTCGGGTGCAGCTGATTTATTAATTTTATTAGAAACAACATTTGAAACTGTCGCTCCGTCGCCAATCCTCAACTTACCTTTTTTCTTTCCATTTTCCCATATTTCGATTCCACCCCAGTCATCCCCACAACGATTGGTAATGTGCGCATTTTTGCCTAAAATCAATTCTCCACTCTCGTGAATAATGATTTTTCCGCCTCTCGGAATAGACAAGACACATTCAATTTTCAATGAAGCATTATTTGAAATAATCAAATCTCCCTCAATGTCTTTAGAGTGATCCCACACCAAATTTTTACCAGATTTTATTTTTATGGATTTTTTCTCATTGTATTCACACCAATAAGGAATAGTAATCTTTCTTTGAGAAGCTTTTTCATTTAATATATTATAATGAATTTTTCCAATTTGGCAAGGGCTGTAAGAATTTTCAAAAGCATTGTAATCCATCACATTGTTAGAAATTTCACTCCACTCATCACAACGAGCATCATTTTCATCCAAGTTCCAACAATGATTGTGTTTAGGCGTATCGTCGCATCCATCATTTTGTTTCCAAGTATGACTCAAGCCGAGACTGTGTCCAACTTCGTGGTTCATAAACCGACCAAAATAAGACGCATTTAAAGTTTCTGGAGTATAATTTTTGTAATTGGTCTTTTGGTAGCGTTCATATCTTGGTTTAATACCAGATAACTTCGCCCAATGTTTACCACCTACACCGTTTATTTTTTTATACTTTCTTTTTCTTGCCAAACTATCTGGATGATGTTCCAAAATAAAGATGTTCAAAACTTCTTCTTTTTGGACACCATATTTTTCATATTGTTTAGATGAAAAAATACTGTTTGTTTCTTTGGTTGCATTTTTAGCACTATTTACATAACACATATTATCATCATAATGGTAATAAATGCCATCATCAGATGGATTATTCGGATCACCAGTCAAAACATATCTGATTTTAGTTGGAAGGGTAGGGTTGGTATGTCCAACTGGCAAACGCATCCTCTTATTATGAGCAAGCCAGTAATTGGCTGAATCCAACATCATTTTTAAAAACCTGGGAGCATCCTTTTCCGAAATTGCCAAGTCTCCTTTCTCATTATTGATTACGTGAAAATTGACTTTAACATATTTCATAGGAGTATGCTCTGGAAAATATTGATCTGGAGCATAATTATTCACATCAGAACAAACAGCAGGCAATTTATTGGGATCTTCAACAGAAATATCTCGCAAATCGTAAACCGATTTCAAAATGGATTTTGTTGAGCAAGTAAAACCGAGCGTCAACAAGGCGAAAATTGAAACTATGATTAGATTTAACTTAATATTCATATTGATAATTTAACTTTTATTGTATACTTTTTTACCTTTAGACAAAGAGGAATACCCTATTTATGACTCAACTTTGCGATAAAAGGGACATTTAAGCCGCTATAATTTTTCTATATTGCTTTTGTTCTTTTACGAAATAAAAAAGACTTTTGCTTGAATATCAATAAATATATATATTCTTTTTGGGTATTGCCAATAATTTGTGCGATACTGTTGTTTTCTTGCAACTATGTTTCAATGGATAAATACCATTCGAAAGTCACTGAGTTAACGCTTCCTATTGTTTACTTAGAAGCCGATTCGGAAATTGGTTCTGATAAAAGAACAAATATCGGTTTTAAAATTTCTAATGCAGATGTAACAGAAATTTCCAGCTTGGGAACAGCAAAAATAAGAGGCGGGATGTCGATTGGTTATCCCAAAAAGTCCTTTTCTTTGAAACTAGATGAATCAATTGCTTGCTTTGATTTACCAAAATCAAAAGAGTGGATTTTGAATGCAAATTTCATTGATAAAACTTTTATGAGGCATAAATTGAGTTATGATTTGTTTCGTGAAATAAACGCCAAAAACATTACTTCCGAGTCTAACTATGTTATTTTGTACTTAAATGGCAATTTGCAAGGGCTTTATTTATTGATGCAAAGGATTAATGAAGATTTATTGGATTTGGACAAAAAAGATAAGAAAGCTGTTATTTTTAAAGACCCAGTTTTGTTTTTTACCGATGACCGATTAAATGCACATAGAACTGATCCATATCCCCAAAATTTTCCAAAGAAAAAATCAAGTCGATTGACAGATGAAATGATTGAATTTAGGAATTATATTTTAACCAGTGATGACCAAACATTTTTTGACAATGAAATAGGAATAGCATCCAAAATGAACATGGAATCAATAGTAGATTGGTACATATTCCTGATGTTATCTAATGGAGGAGACGGGCTGGTTAAAAATTACTTTCTATATCGAAAAAATGAGGATTCTTTGTTTGATTTAACTATTTGGGACTGTGATCACAGCTTTGGACGAGACGGCGACGGAGAACTGAATATGATGGAAAGATCCATTCGTCCACACAAAAACATTTTGTTGAAGCGATTGTTGACAAATACAAATTTTAATAACAAAGTCGCAAAACGATGGAATGAACTCAGAGAAAAGGGGGTAATTTCAAAACAACATATTTTCGGAATGATTGAGGAAAATGATCTGCAAATAAAAGAAGCGATTCAGCTAAACAATGAAATTTGGTCTAATGATCAAAAGTATTATTTCGATTCCAATTCATACGAACAAGAGATTGTAATATTGAAGGAGTTTATTAGAGACAGAATAACTCAGTTGGATGAAATATTTGTTACAGATCAATCAATCTAATTACACAACTAGACATTTTAAAAAATCAATTACAAAAAACAATATATCAAGAACTCCAGAAGAGCCCGATCTTTGTAAGAGTGTGAGATTATAGCAAAATATAAACCCTGCTAGGAGTGACATCTTTCTCTAAAGTCTCAATTACATAATGTAAAATTTCTAAAGCTTTATATCTTTGTATTGATGACTTTTATGATTATACAATTACTGATCCTTTTTATTTGGATTCTTGCTTTTATTTTATTGATCACCTCCAATAAAAAACTGGCTATACTTCTAGGAGCAATAGGAGCATTTCTAATGGTGGTGGAGCTCAGTTCGGTCATTTTTTCCAATGCCCTTTTCGATTACAAATATTATGTTCATTTGAACTTTAATAATGCCACTAAAATGAGTGGCGCCTTTCTTAAACAAAGTATAATCATAGTCCTTTGTTTTTTTATTTTTCTCACTGGATTATTTTATTCGTTTAAATTATTGAATGTTAAACTAAAATTCAAAAAGTTAATTGCTCTGTTGACTTTTGTCGTTTGTACAGGGTTTATGAGTGTTGATGAAGGTGTTATAAAAAATATTTATGAAATTTCTAGCATTCATTTTGCTAAAAATAAGGCATTTGAAGACTCTTTAAACGAATTGGGACTTGAAGATTATGTACACAAAATAAATACTGAATCTAAAAGTGGAAAGAATATAATTTTAATAATGTTGGAGTCGTATGAAGCTTCATTTCTATCTGATAAGTTAGCTCATTTAAGCACGAATACTCGTCAGCTTGCTGAGGAAATGAATTACTACAATATGAAACCAGCTGGAGGAAGTGACTTTACAATTGGAGCTGTTTATACTTACCTAACTGGTTTTCCGTGTTTTTTTAAAAATCACGGTAATGATGTTTTTGGAAATTCAATAGAAATAAAAGTTAACAGCATATCAAATGCTTTAAAAAAAGCTGGTTATGAACAAAGGTATTTACTGGGAAATCCGGACTTTGGAGGAACAAGAAAAATGTCTAATTTGCTTGAAGTTGATATTCGCTCCGAAGAGGACTATGACCCTAAATATAAATTAGATTATTGGGGTTTGCACGATATAGATTTATTTGAATTAGCGAAGAAGGAAATTCTTGAACTTTCTTCTAAGAATGAGCCTTACGCCTTTTATTTATCTACTATCAATACACACGCCCACGATGGTATTTTTGATTCAAGAGCCCTTAAAGAAATTCCAATTCAAAAAAGCCAACTAGAGCTAATGGCAGGCTCATTAGATTTGCTTTTAGGTCGTTTTGTTAAATTTTTAAAAGAAGAAGGAGTTTTAGAAAATACCGCTCTTTACATTGTTCCAGATCATTTACTAATGGGGAATTCTGCCAGAGTAATCAGTGATTTTGAAGAGGAACGTAATTTGTTTTTGATTACAAATACCAGCCCTGACTCATACGCAATGGAAGAGGATATTTATCAAATTGATATGCCTCGAATAATTTTGGAAGGAGCTGAAATTGAAACAAACTTGAAATTTTTAGCAGATAAAATTCAAGGAGACAAAGGGAAATTTATCAAAGAAAATAAGCTTAAATTGACCCAATTAAATGAATCTTCTTTAACAGCTTTTGATTCTAAAAAGCAGTCTCAAACCGATGGTCTTGAGTTAGCGAAAAGCAAAGATGTTGTTTCCATAACAAGCGTTCCCTGGACGGCTGACAATGTCGGAAAAGAATCTAGTTTGTTTGTTGGTGAAAAAGAATACAAAGCAGGCAGAGGAGTAAATTTATTGGTTTACGATGAAGCAACAAATGCCTATGACCACGAAATTTATGATACATACGAACAAAAGAATCAAATTGATAGTTTGTTGAATCGTTTGACATTTTTGATTGAAAACAAACAGTACTTTTTAGCGATGATACACGATTCGGCTGGGGATGAAATGGTGAGCTATTTTCCAAAATTTAAAAAAATAGGTTTGGAAAAATTGGGGCGTGTTCCCAATAGAAAAGCCTACATTGCCGTTTCAAACTGCGGCATTAGCAGTGAATTGAGTAAAAGAAGAGTATTAGAGGTGAAATTGCCATTTAAACCTTTTAAATCAAGTCGGACAAGGGAGGAGATTCAGAGACAAGCTAATGATCCAAATCGTTTCATAGCACACGCTGGAGGAATAATTGAGGGGAAAACTTATACGAATAGTTTGGAAGCTTTAAATGCATCGTACAAAAAAGGATTTCGACTTTTTGAACTTGACATTATCAAGACTTCAGATGGCGAGTTTGTGGCTGCGCACGATTGGGAAAATTGGCAAAAACGGACTGGCTACATGGGGAAAACACCTGTTGATTTGGCTACATTTAAAAAGCACAAGTTTGATGGATTTACAACTTTGGGGATGGATGATATTAACAAATGGTTCAGCGATCACCCTGATGCTATTTTGGTTACGGACAAGGTGAAAAATGCAAAAGGTTTTGCTGCAAAATTTGTTGATAAAAACAGATTGATGATGGAATTGTTTTCATGGAATGAATTTGAAGAAGCACAAAAAGTGGGTATAAAAGCACCTATTGCTACAGAAGTTTTATGGGCTGGCTTGGGAGGTGATAAATTGAAAGCATTGCAAAATAGAAAGGTGAAACATTTAGCAGTTTCGAGGAGAACAATTGATAAAAACAAAGAGCATTTTAAAGAGATATTAGAAGCAGGAATCAAAGTTTATGGCTTTCACGTAAATTTTGACGATCTAAAAGATGAAGCGTTTATGGCTAGAGAGGCATTTGATTACTGTTACGGAATGTATGCCGACGATTGGCGTTTTTAGGATGATTTTTAAACACTTATAGTAAAAATGAAAACTTACATATTTGAATCAGAGCGTTTGGGTTTTAGAAACTGGACCAAGGAAGATTTAGAACCTATGTCAGAATTGAATGGCGACGAAGAAGTAATGGAATTTTTTCCAAGCACTTTTTCGAGAGCGCACACAGAGAAATTTATCGAAAGGATGCAGGAAAAATTTGATGCCGAAGGCTTTTGTTTTTATGCAGTAGAAAAGCTGGAAAACAATGAGTTTATTGGTTTTATTGGATTTGTTGTTACAAGCTTTGAAGCTGATTTTACACCATGTGAAGAGATTGGCTGGAGGTTGAAAAGAGCGGCTTGGGGGAAAGGATATGCGACGGAGGGGGCAATCCGTTGTCTTGATTATGGTTTCAATGAATTGGGTTTCAAATCTGTCAAATCGTTCACCACGGTTAGCAATTTTAAGTCTGAAAAAGTGATGAAAAAAATTGGAATGAAAAAAATCGGAGAGTTTGATCATCCTTATGTTACTGAAGAATCTGGTTTGAAAAGACATGTTTTGTACTCGATTGATAAAACGAGTTAAATGAAGAAAAAATATAGTATTACTTTGTATTGTATTTTCTTCGTACTTCTTTTTAATAGCTGCCAAACTTCATTGAAAGAAACTAAAATGCAAATTCAAATTAAAAAAAACATTCCTCAAGATATTTTTAATACCTTTTTTTCTTATTGTTGTTAAATTTTCGTTTTGGTTTTGAAGTTCCTGATTTTGAAAATTCAGACCTGGTATATTCTGATTTTTTTGATTTGACTTTTTTCGGTTTTGACTTGGGTTTGTTTCCGAGATTCTTTTTTCTATTGGTAAAAAACTCTTGTTTTCTGCGTTGCTTCTCTTTCATCCATTCTTTCTTCTCTTTATCCGTCATTGGTTTTTCGGTTTGCGGAAATGGATTTTCTTCAATTACGCGAATTTCTTGATCAATAAGCTTTTCAATATCTTTTACAAAAGCGTTTTCTTCGGGTTCACAAATAGAAATAGCAATCCCTTCTTCTCCAGCTCTACCAGCTCTACCGATTCGGTGAACATACGTTTCCGAAACATTAGGGATATCGTAATTGATTACATATTTTAATTTATCAACATCAATGCCCCTTGCAGCAATATCTGTCGCCACCAATACTCTGATGTCTTTAGATTTAAACAGTTTAAGTGCTTTTTGTCTTTGGTTTTGGGCCTTGTTACCATGAATTGCTGATGCCTTTATTTTTCTCTTTCTTAAATCTCCAGAAATTCTATCTGCACCATGTTTGGTTCTGGCAAACAACAAAACTTGATCAATTGACTTGTCATCCAAAATATGTAGAAGCAATTTTTTCTTTTTGCTTTTATCTGTATAATAAATATATTGATTGATGGTTTCAGCAGCAGATGATGTCTGATTTACTTGAACTTTTTTAGGGTTTTTGAGTATTTTTTTTGATAAATTTAAAATATTGGATGGCATTGTAGCAGAGAAAAACAAGGATTGTCTTTTTTCTGGTAAGAGCGTCAATAACTTTTTAATATCATTTATAAAACCCATGTCTAACATCCTATCAGCCTCATCCAAAACAAACATTTTGATGGAATTTAGATTTATTTCACCTTGAGATTGTAAATCTAAAAGTCGACCTGGTGTAGCAATCAAAATGTGAACACCTTCTCTTAGTTTAGCAACTTGTTTTCCTTGCTTCACTCCTCCAAAAATAACCGTATGCTTAAGTTTGGTGTATTTACTGTAAGCTTTTATGTTTTCATCAATCTGAATTGCAAGCTCCCTCGTCGGTGTAACAATCAGTGATCTTAACTTCGGTCTTCCTCTGTGATCGCCTTCATTTTTTTGAATCAATTGAATAATTGGAATAGCAAAGGCAGCAGTTTTTCCCGTTCCCGTTTGAGCAGAGCCAAGAATGTCATTTCTCTTCAGTATTAAAGGAATAGCTTTCTCTTGAATAGCAGTAGGCGAAGTGTAATTTTTATCTTTTAATGCTCTTAAAATAGGGCTAATTAGACCAAGGTCGTCAAATCTCATTTCACTGGTTTTTATCTCTATTTTTTAGAGATTTATTATATGTTTGCCAAAATATGGGTTGATTTTTAAGATAAACACCATATTTTGCAATATCACTTTAAATCAATTTCTAGAATAGGTTGTAAGCTAAAGCCTGGCATTATGTTACTATTGACCACAATGTCAATATTTTACCTAATAATGAAGCTTTTAGGTATCAAAAGTTTATTAAGATGTGCTAATTTAATTTTTGCCTACTACTAGTTTCGCCCAAAGATAACAATTGTATTCATTAATGATTCCTAATTTTCACTTAAATTAGATGTTCTATTATTATGATGTTAAAAAATTCGTTTATTTTTTCCCCTGATCTTAAGGTGTGAACAATATAAATTGGTGTATTTCAGTGGACAATAAAGGTGATTTGTGAATGATATAATTTTTGTAATTTGGAGATAGAAAATTTAAATATTCGAGAGCTAAAGTGTTTGTATTCAATTTCATTGCATTTAAATAGTGTCGTAGATTTGAACACAGCGTTGATGTTGGTATTGAAAGAAACCATCAAAGCATTAGATATGAATACAGGATGGATTTGGTTGTTACATCCAAAAACGAATTCCGTTTTTTTAGCTGCTTCTCATAATTTGCCAAAAGCATTTAAAGAACGTCCTGAAAGGCTTTCAGGCTGGTGCTATTGCATCGAAAAATATTTGGAAAATGATATGCCAACTGCCCAGAATATAAGTGAAGTTACTTGTAGTAGATTAAAAGATATAAATGCTGGAACCAATGGATTGAAATACCATGCAACTTTACCACTATATGAAAAAGAAAAGAAAATTGGACTGTTGAATATTGTTAGTGAAAACTCTGGTCAACTAACAGATCAGCAATTAAATTTATTAAGACATATTGGACTGCTTTTAAGCGCAACGATGGAGCGAACTAGTATTTTTGAAAAGAGTAAGGATGCAGGAATATTTGAAGAAAGAAGCCGACTGGCTCAAAAATTTAAGAGCAACATAATTTCTAAAATTGAAGAGTTGGAAAAAATGATCAATTCATTTTCTTTGGGAAATGATGAACTTGAAAAGGAGAATCTTGATCAGCTTAAGAGTATTTCAACACAAATTAAGACTTTGTCAAACCAAAATCTGAGTGATTTAAAGGTAATTCAAAAAAGTGGTTCAATAGATTCTAAAATTAAATATCCAAGCACACCCTTGACAAAACGAGAAATGGAAGTTTTGAATTTGATAAAAGAAGGAAAAACTAACAAAATAATAGCTTCTGATTTGTACATTTCGGAGCGAACAGTAAAATTTCACGTAAGTATTTTACTGAGTAAATTGGATGCTAAAAACCGAACAGATGCCGTTCAAATTGCTGTGAAAAGAGGGCTTGTCTCTATTGAATAAATACTAATCAATACCGAATTCTTCGAAAAGGTAAGCAAAAGCTTTTTCCAAAACTTTGTCAGTTCCAGTATTTATATCAGATTCGTTGTTTTTGATATAAATGTCGGGTGAATGCCCTATACCATCCAAGCTTTTTCCATTTGGCAAAAGTAATTTTTGAACAGAATATTTATAACTCCATCCA
Source organism: Bacteroidota bacterium (assembly GCA_020627525.1). Lineage (GTDB taxonomy): Bacteria > Bacteroidota > Bacteroidia > Chitinophagales > UBA2359 > JAHDGP01. The sequence continues at coordinate 8,691 of JAHDGP010000021.1, read as the reverse complement.
TTTGGTAGAAAGTTTCTGTTACTAACCGCAGAAAAATCTCCTGCTGTTGTATCACCGATTTGTACAACGTGATCAAAGGCTTTCATATGCAATGAAAAAACTTCTCCTGCACTTATTGTTCTTCTATCCGTTATTAAAATTACTGGCTTTAAAAATTGTTCTGGTCCCTCTTTTTTTGTTGAATGAAATGTTTTTTCATCAAAGTCAGAATGCTTAGGACCGTTTCTTGTTTGTGCGCTGTAAATTACTTTTTCTTTATCAGCAAAAGCACCCGCAATTCTAGCAGCATAGTAATCATCTCCCCCAGTATTTTGCCTAATATCAAAAATAATTGCTTTATGTGTTTTCAGATTTTCTAAAATTTCATCAATTATAGCTGGATTGGAACCATCCGAAGCACCAAAATATATGTATCCAATATCTTTGTTTTTAATCTTTCCGTAGGAAAGATTATCTTCCGTTTCGATTTCAGTCCTGCTTTCTAAATAGCTATCTGTAATTAGATTTTTACTGTATTCTTTTTTTGATTGATTGTTTTTTGCATACCCTGAAATGAAAAAAGTTTCATCGTTTTCTGTATTGATAGATGTATGACTATCATCTAAATGCTCCAATAATTCTGTAAAAATCAACCATAGAGGTTCACTAGAAGCTTGGTTACTAACTCTTGGTTTGTATACCGTGTAAAGACTATCCCAGTTTATATTTCTGACCTCAAATAAACTGTAATGTTGATCCAAGTCATTCCAAAGCAACTCGAAATTGTTTTCAGGACTATCAATTTCGTCTTCTCCTAAAACGATTTTTTTACAAGACATGAAAATTAGAATTGAGCTGATAAATATTAGTAACTTCTTCATAATTAAAATTTGTAAGTTAAGCCTACTGTGATTTGATTTTGTAAATGAATCATCTTGTTGACTTTGGGTAGTTTTTTATATCTCAATGTGTAAGAAGTAATGATATTGAAATGATTGAACAATGAATAAGAATAATTTACGCTCCAATCAAAACCTAAATATTTATTGATTGTAGCGATTTCTCCAGCAAAAATTATAGCAGCAGAATTGTCTTCATTTTTAAGTATAAATTCATCAATGCCATTGTAAGGAGGTCTTGATAAGTTTTGAATGAGTGGTATGAAGAGTGAAGAATTGATCATACTTTTTTTATTGATGTTATAATGAACGTGACCTTTAAGCCCAATTCCATTTACAGCTGTAAAACTAAATGCTTCAAAGTTCAACCAATCTAATATTTGTAAAGAAAAAAAATATTGACCACCTAAATAAAAAGTAAGCTGCTCATTTTTGGGTTGTTTGAGTTTTCTCAAATATGATATTTCAACATTTGCTAAAGTAGACAAAGATGTGAAATGTTCGGAAGTAATGGTTGTTAAATCGCTATCGCTGTAATCAATATCAATCTGGAAAAAACTTTTCCTATTTGATTTATGTTTAACATACTTTAATGCATATAAAAGTCCATTTTCAGAATAGTTTAATGCCGAAAAATTAGCATCCTTCACAAACCCTTGATTGGCACCAACCAAAACACTGAGTTGGTGATTTTTTGGAGTTAACTTGCCATATTGACTGTTATTTTGAGAAGAAAGATTTTGATAAAACAAGATACTCAATAAACTTACAATGAGCAATGGCAAATATTTTATAAAGTACCTTATTGTTTTTCTATTTGCATTCTGTAAAATATTCGAATGTTTATTAATGCTCATGGATTTGCTTTTAATACCTGTTGTCGCGAAAATAGTTTTTGATTGAAAAATAAATATAAGAATTAAAACTGGTAAGGCTCCAATCATTGTAAATTGTTTATTACTCAGTCTCAAGAAAAAAACGCTCTTTCGATTTGGAAGTAGCTCCAATTCTATAGTAAAATTTTATGGCTCTTGTGTTGAATTCTGGAGTTTGCCATTGAATCAAATCACAATTCAACAACTTTGCCTCCTCTTTTATCCTTGCAACAAGTTTTTCACCAAGTCGATTTCCTCTATATGCTTCTTTGATAAAAAGACAATCCATATAAATATAAAAACAGGCATCCCAAGTGGAATACTGTTTCATATAAGTTGCATAACCTAATATGTTTTTGTCACTTTCTACAACCAAACAAAACAAGGCAGGGGTATCTGAAAATAGACTTGCACTTAGCTTCTCTTTTTTACCAGAAGTGTTATACTCCGCTTTTTCATAGGCAGCATGTAGTTTACACAACTCAATTATTTCTGAAACATCATTACTAACTGCTGGTCTTATAATTGGTTCAATCATTGGATTCATTTTCAATAAAAATTTTCTATTTATTCTTCTGTCCTCAAAGTTTAACATTGTCAAGTAAAATCATCATTGTGTCCTTAGTTCCTTAGTGTTAAAAAAAATCAGGATTGTTTGCTTAGTTTCATAGTGTTAAAAAAATAGCGAAGCAATCTTTGTGTCCTTAGTTCCTTAGTGTTAAAAAAATCATCATTGTGCCCTTAGTTCCTTAGTGTTAAAAAAATCATCATTGTGTCCTTAGTTCCTTAGTGTTAAAAAAATCATCATTGTGTCCTTAGTTCC
>JAHDGP010000021.1:0-6015 GCA_020627525.1 Bacteroidota bacterium | reverse complement strand
TCCTTAGTGTTAAAAAAATCATCATTGTGTCCTTAGTTCCTTAGTGTTAAAAAAAATAGCATTGTGTCCTTAGTTCCTTAGTGTTAAAAAAATCATCATTGTGTCCTTAGTTCCTTAGTGTTAAAAAAATCATCATTCTGCCCTTAGTTCCTTAGTGTTAAAAATACTCAGCTTTGTTCCTTAATGACTCCCAAATATACTTCAGAAATTTTACAAACTAACCAGCGCATAAAGAGAAGGTTCAAGAATTTACTGTACCAAAGTACAGTATAAAAAACGCTCCTTTTGGCGGATGTACAGAACTTGAATATGGATGAACTTTGTCATATCAAATTAACAAAAGGAATTTATGATTCCTAAAAAAATAAAATTATGAATAAGTTAAAGAAAACAGCATTGATTACAGGAGCTTCAAAAGGATTTGGTAAAGCATTAGCAATCTCATTGGCAAAGGAAGGTTGGAACCTAATAATAAACGCTAGAAATGCGGTTGAATTGTTAAAAACTCAAAGAACATTAGAACAATGGACTACTGTTGCTGCAATTTCGGGAGACGTAAAAGACGAAATACACTTGCTACAGTTTCCAGAAAAACTAAACCAGTTAAATTGGAAGATAGACCTAGTCGTTAACAATGCATCAACGCTTGGCGCATCTCCACAACCAACAGTTTTGGATTATGAAGTAAATAGTTTACACAAAATATTTCATACAAATGTGATTGCTCCCATTTCACTTCTGCAAAAAATGAAACCATATCTCACAGAAAAAGCAACGATCATAAACATCAGTAGCGACGCAGCAGCAAATGCTTATAAGAATTGGGGCGGATACGGAGCGAGCAAAGCCGCCCTCGATCATCTTAGCCAGACATTAGGAAAAGAAAACCCAGAATTAAGAATTTACGCATTTGATCCAGGAGATATGCGAACAGAAATGCACCAAAAAGCATTCCCCAATGAAAACATTGATGATCGACCACTACCAAACGAAATAGCGATTCCAGCCATCCTAAAGCTGATAAAAGGCGCCTCCCCAAGCGGCAGATACACCACCGCACAGACGTTGCATGCAACGTCTCCCCAAAAAACTCCCCAAACCCCAACAATCTTTAACAAACATTAAAAAACAAAGAAATATGAATACAATAACAAAAAACAAACCATTTTTCGATCAGAAAAACTACAATTTCAATCTACCAAAAATACTAGAATGCTCAACACCATCAGAAGAGCGAGGCATAGGAAGAGATGAAGTGAAATTAATGATAAGCAATAAATACACAAATGAAATCCATCATAAAAAATTCAAAGAAATAGATGCATTTTTAGAAGAAGGAGATGTGCTAATTGTCAATACATCAGGAACAATGAATGCAGCTTTGTCAGTGGAATTACCAAACAGCAAAAAAGGACGATTGCATTTATCAACACAAATAGCAAGTGATAAACACTTGGTCGAAATAAGAGAAGTTGAAAACAATGAGACCAAGCGATTTCATGATTTGGAAGCAGGGGAGCAATTACAATTAGAACACGGAGGAAAAGTCAAACTAATTGAACCCTATTACGAAAACAAACAAGACAAATCTCACATACAATTGTGGGTGGTTGAATTTGATATTTCACAAGATTTAAACAGTTATTTAGAAAAATACGGAAGTCATATCAAATATTTTGGCGTTGATAAAAAATATCCAACAGAGTATTATCAAACTTGTTTTGTAACGGAAAAGGGTAGTACAGAAATGCCTTCGGCGGGCAGAGCCTTTACACCAAATTTGATCACGAAATTGATAGCAAAAGGTATTCAGTTTGCCCCCATTTTATTACACACAGGAATTTCAAGCCTTGAGGCAAACGAAAAACCATATCCGGAGTATTTCAGCGTATCACAAGCTTCTGCCGATGTAATAAATAATGCAAAAAAGAATGGCAACCGAATTATAGCAGTCGGAACCACGGCGATTCGGGCAATCGAATCCTCCTTAAATGAAGAAAATAAAGTGATAGCAAATGAAGGATTGACCGACTTATTTGTTACACCCGAACGAGGATTAAAAGTCATTGATTCGATGATAACAGGATTTCACGAACCAAAGGCATCCCATTTGCTAATGATGGAAGCGTTGGTAAATCGAGAACATTTGGAATTGTGTTATCAATCTGCTATAAAAAAAGAATACAAATGGCACGAATTCGGCGACGTTCATTTCATCGCAACGGCAAACCTTGCGCTTGCCCCGAAAACAATCAAATCTTATAACGCAAACCACCATAAAAATTACGTCCAAAAATTGGTGCATAAATAATGGAAGCATCAAAGTTTTTAGAAAAAGGTTGGAAAGGAGCAATAATAGGATTTTCTTGTTTGTAATTGAAAATATTTTCAACCCCCACATACAATTCAAAATTATCATTAAATATTTTTCTCACCTGCGCATTGGATAAAAAATAAACAGGGGATTCCGAATCGAGTTGGTAAGTTTCAGGCAACCAATCAGTATTTGGAATCCTTTGTTTTCCCCTAAAATTCAAGGTGTAATCAAAATGCCAACTGTCCTTTAAATTGTAAGCAATATTTATAAATGCACGATGGAAAGAGTTTAAAGGAGTTGATTTTATTTCAGAACCATATTTAGCTTCACTATAATTATAACGATAAGCCAATCTCACATCCAAATTTGCAATAGGTTCAGCATCCAATTGTATTTGTGCGCTTTGTCCCCAAGAGTTGAAATCTTGGTTTCGGAAAATAACCCTTCCATCACTACTGCTCTCCAAATCCGCAATGATTTGATCTTGGAATAAGGTGTAGTAATAGTCCAAACTCAAAGTCGCTTCTCTTTGCCCTAAATATAACGTTCTAGTTACATTGGCACCCATATTCCAAGCCTGCTCAGGATTTAATCCATATGGTAACTCTGAAGAATTATTTTTGAAAGGAATAATTTCTACTTGTCTATTGCTCGCAAAAATACCAGGATGTTCCGCAAAAATATTAGCCGTTCTCCATCCTTTTCCACCAACTAAACGAAAAACCGTTTGGTCATTCGCCGCATATCTCAAATGCAAACGAGGCGTGATTTGCGCTCCATAAATATTGTGAAGATCACCTCTCAATCCACCAACCAACGTAAATTTCGCATCTGGTTTAAAAATGTATTCAGCAAAAACACCAGGAACATGTTCTGTTCTGTCAAACTGATTTTCGTAAGCCGTTTCTTTTACATCATCCCAAAGATAACTAATACCAGTTATGATTTTATGCTTTTCATTTCCAATATCTTGATTGTACAATAAATTGGCATAAAATGATTTTTGATCTCCAATGTATTCATTTGTACCAAAAACGGTTTTCTGATCGTGAACCAAACCACTCAATTGTAAACCGATGCTACTATTGTTTTTGTTATTGAAATTTTTACCAGACTTTGTCCAAAACTCATAACGGTCAACAGCATTGTTCATTCCCCACATATCCTCCGAATACAAATCGTGATGCTTGTCAAACTTTCTGTTGCCACTCGTTGCATCCGTTTTGGTTAATTTTAATCCAACTTGAGCCACCAAACCTTTTTCTTGATCTTCATATTTCCAACGGTTTATGCCGATAAAATTTTGTATCAATGGCATATCTAAAAACTCATCGTGATTGTGATCTATTCGTTTACTTCTATCGCTTCCATGCAATAAAAAACCAGTAGAGAGTTTTTCATTAAACTGATGCTTTAAAGATAAGTTGCCTTCATACCTTCCACCTTGGTTGCCGTATAAATTTAAATAGAAATTTTCTTCATCTTCTGGCTTGCGCAATTCAATGTTTATTTGACCAGTCAAGCTTTCAAAACCATTTACAACACTTCCGGTTCCTTTACTCAATTGAATGCTTTCAACCCAAAAGCCAGGCGTATAAGTTAAGCCCGAAATAGCAGCAAGCCCTCGAATGTCAGGAATAGATTCCCTTGAAATTTGAACATACTTTCCAGCCAATCCCAACATTTGAATCTGTTTGGTTCCTGTTACAGCATCCGTAATGGAAACATCAATCGAAGGACTCGTTTCAAAGCTTTCACTCAAATTACAACAAGCTGCTTTACACAACTCCTCTTCCGAAATAGAAGTCGTTTGAATAGGATTTACAAAAGATATTTCACTAGATTTTCTCCTGTGTTCAACCAATACCTCAGACAGAGTTAAATCAGCTTCCAAATTCAGTTCAAGAGTGGCTTTATCAGCCATATCAACAGTATCAGATTTGTATCCAACATAGGATACAATTAACAAATTTGTTGCTTTGATTCTTCCAATTAGAAATTGACCATTTTCATCTGTTACTGCACCATTGGGAGCATTTAACCATCTCAAATTAGCTCCAATCAACGGTATTTGTTCATTATCTTCACTTAGCTCGTATATCGTTCCCTCTATAATAAGAGGCAAATCTTCCTGCGAAAACAGGGAGTTGGAGTAAACTATACAAAGCAAGAATGTAATTGATAAATACCTCATAGAAATTTTAACGTTTATCAAATATAATAGATTCATAAGCAATCTATGGATTTATATAAATCTATTAACTAAAATTAGTTATTTGCCAAAGTCATATTCATTGTCTTTTTTGATAAGATTTTACTGAAACGAAAAATAGAATTTTCACAAAACTATTTTTTGTTTTAAAATATTATTAATCAGTATCATATGTATTATTTATACTTGAATAATGTATTTAGGTATGTGTCATAAATTTTTTTTGAAATAAATCTTTTTTAAAGTTTGGAATTTTTTGAAGCAACATTGTTGCATTATTCAAAAAAAAATAACACTATTTTTGCAACATTGTTGCATCTAAGTTTAGCCAAGTGATGAATAAATCCTCCTATATTGAAGAACTCTCTTATGAATGTTTAGAGGCAAAAAAGCTTTGTATAAGACTTGGGTACAAAGTCGCTCTAGATGATTTGAATTTCAAAGTTAATAATGGAGAAGTTTTTGCTTGTTTGATAAAGCAAAGCCATTTTTTGCTTCAGGAACGACTCAAAAATAACTCAGCGTCGGCTGCCGATCCACTTTGATTGAATCGTCGAACCGAATATCTTTTAATTTTATCAAACGTAGCCCAGTGTCTCAAGACACCCAGCTATGCTGAGTAAAAATGCCAATAATAAAACTAAAATATTTTTGAATACTCGATTACATTTGTTCGAGTTCTTTATTTAGAAAACAATGACAGAAAAATATTTGTAATGGGCATTTATATCTTTACTTTTAGATATAATTTTTAGTCGAAATTTAAGATTGATTAGAATATATTGCCCATATTTCATAATAATGTGCTGGTGAATCTTTCTTAGATTGCTACTGTCACTTAAAACAAAATTCATGAGATATTTTAACATTTTAAAGCAAGCTTATTGCTTTAGACAGTTTATTGCAAATGCTGTCAAAATTTTATTTTTAACTATTTTATCATTGACACAAGTGCCATTTATTAATGCACAAATTGCCTGCGGCTTTGACCCTTCAACTGTTCCTCCTAATACAGTCAACAGTGACAATGTCAATCTTGCCAGAACAGCATGTGCGGACACAGAAATTAAATATATAAGGGTTGCCTATCACTTTATTCAAGAAAACGATGGTACAGGAAATTTTACAGAAATTGATGATGGTCAGGGGAATAATTACAATGGTTATCAAAGGGCAGATGATATAATAAAATTTGCCAATGCAAAACACACAGATAATCATGATCCATATTTAAAAGCTCCAGGAGAGACTTACCCCACGCCACCGCCTACCGTGCCCATACGGTATGTATTGACAGGTGTTTATTTTCATAAAAGCAGTCTTTATAACAATGCCACTTATAGTAATTTTAATCTACATAGTGTTTTCGGTGTTAATACAGCAAATACCATAAATATTTATGACAGAACATTTCCAGAAGATGTTGGCGGTGTAGCAGCATTTGGAGTCACTGGACTTAGTGTTACTACATATGCTGATTATCAGT
>JAHDGP010000411.1 GCA_020627525.1 Bacteroidota bacterium | reverse complement strand
AATTTAAATCAAATCAAGATGGGCTTCATAGAATTAATTATCAGGCTCTAATAGACAATGATATTCCGTTGATTGGAAAAGATTTCAAGCTTTTTTCCAATGGTAAACAAATTCCGATTTTTGTTAGTACCGAAAACGCATTTGGTGAAAATGATTACATTGAATTTTATGGCAATGAAAATGACGGATTACTAGATCAACAATTGTATGAAAACTTAGCAAATCAAGCTCATAGAGACAAGAGTTTGTTTTCTGATTTCAGAAACTACTATCTCGTATCTGACAGTGCGGGAAGCCACGAACGATTTACCACCATCCAAAACAACTTAGAAAACAACACGCTTGAGCCAGAAACGCATTTTTATTACAATTCCAAAACTTCTTTTTTTAGCAGTTATCATTCTGGAACGCCCATTTTATCCAGTGTTGTCGAATCAAACTTGGGAGACTTTACTGAAGGCGAATCTTGGGTAGGTCCAATTTTTTCAAGTGGTAATGATTACAATATCAAAATTCCTACACCTGGAGTTTATACAGCAACAACAGACCTGAAAGATGTTGAGGTTAATGTAAATTTAGTGGGTAGAAACCATTCGGTTGGTGTAATTGAAGATAAAGAAATTGAAATTTTGGTCAATGAAAAATCCTACATCAGAGATTTTTTTATAAGATACAATTTAGAAAACTTTAATTTCAACCTTCGACCAACGGAAATTTCTACGGAACCAACTATTAATCTTACACCACAAACAAAAATTACTTTAAGGGGTTTTGATGGCGAATTTGCAGGATTTCCATATGAAACAAAATTTTCGGTTGTTTCAGCTTCTATTAAATACCCGAGAACATTTTATTTCGATGAGGATTCTTTTTTAAAACTTGATTTAGATATAAATGAAGAAAAGTATTTTGAAATAGAAAATTTTGACATTACAAGTGGAATAGTGTTGTATGATTTATCAACGCAGGAACGATTGCAACCTGCTGTTTCGAATGAATTGATAAAATTTAAACTCTCTCCTACTGGCAGCATAAATTCGATTCGCAGATTTGTACTTTCGAACAGCACTTCATTTATAGAAATAAACTCCTTTGAACCATATAATTTTATTGATTATTCAACAATAAACAAACAAGGAGATTTTTTAATTCTTACAAATGACAATTTCCTATTAACAGATGCAGTAAAGGCATATGCTTTTTACAGAAATAGTGTAGCGGGTGGCAATCACAAAGTTTCAACAATTTCAGTGAATCAATTGTATGAGCAGTTTGCTTTTGGAAATATTCATCATCCTTTGGCAATCAAAAGCTTTATAAATTTTGCTATAGATAAATGGGATTTAAAACCTGAATTTCTATTACTATTAGGCAAAGCAATTACCTATGACAAACTTAGGTTTGATGACGAAACGAAAGACAATTGTGTTGTACCAACTTATGGGCAATCGGGTTCGGACTGCATTTTGACCAGTAAAGGAGGATACAACTACTTGCCACAAATAAAAACAGGCAGGCTACCTGTTCAGAATGATGCCCAAGTTTTCGATTACCTTGATAAATTGAAAGAGTACGAATCAATTTTTCAAAACATTTCTTGTGAACCTGAAGATAGAGCTTGGATGAGAAAAGCGCTACATATTTCTAAAGGATGGGGCGCGCAACAAACGGAGCAATTTACTGAAATATTAGATAAGTATATTCCGCAAATAGTCAGTCCACCATCTAGCATGGTTTTACAAAATACACTTTTGGACGACGTTCAATATTTAGGGGGCGAATCCGATTATGACCCTCAACCAGAATTTAAAGAAGTCATTGAAAATGGTGTAAATTTGATAAACTATTTTGGACACGGAATAACTTCGTATTGGCAATTTGATATAAATCGTGATCCTCAATATTATCAAAACAAAGGAAAATACCCATTTATTTTATCCAATGCATGCTCCGTCGGAAATGTACACAAAAACATTGGTGATGAAACAATGGTTGAAGATTATGTATTAGCCAAAGATGCTGGAGCTATTGCTTTCCTCGCTTCAACATCCATCAGTTCTGCTGGCTTTATAAACTTATTTACAACCCAGCTTCTTAAAAATATGATGAATGAAAATTATGCTGAACCAATAACAGCATCCATAAATAAAACCACTCACGATATTTTTATTGAAGATGAAGATAATATTAGAAAGGTTTCTACTGAATTTACTTTTGTTGGTGATCCTGCTGTAAAGTTGTACCAATGGCAAAACCCTGAATTGCATTTATTTGATACTGTTGTTATTGGTCCAGATACAATGCCATTTGACCAAGATTCATTGAAAGTAAAGTTCAGTGTTCAAAATATCGGCAGAGGTTTGAATGCACCTGTTGAGGTTGCATTGTTTCAGGAGAAAAAAGACAGCCTGAATAGAAAAAAAATATGGTCTCAAAATATCATCACTACTCAATTTGTTGACACATTTGAATTTGATATTTTTTTGGAAAAAGATTTAAGATTTAATGGATTAAACCAATTCAGTTTGGTTATAGATCCGGATCTAGAATTTATTGAAGACTGCACAGATAATAATGATTATTCTAAAGAGCTTTATTTATTTGATTGCACTCCAAATTGTCCAATTGATACGATGATTGTTGACACTACAAATGTGGATACAAGTAATACGAGCACTCCTCTATTTTTACAAGAAAAACAAATTGCACTTTACCCTAATCCTGTTAACGAAATTTTAAATATTGAAGCTCCCAATTCGATAAATAGCCTTACGATTTTAAACTTGAACGGTAAAGCGATAATAGAAAAACGGCACCTCAATGTCAAACAGGTTCAATTAAATTTATCATCAATATTTTCGGGAGCATACTTTATTAAAATTCAAACAAAAGATCAAATAATTGTTCGTAAATTTGTTGTTAAATAAAGCGAAATTATAACTTGACTCAATTGGCTCAACTTCTTAAAATAGCTTTAACAATAATTGATTTAGAATAGATAATAGAAATTTTATAAATTTATGTTAATAGTTTTATCTCCTGCAAAAACATTGGATTATGAATCGCCAGTAAAAGTCAAGGAATTTACAGAACCTGAGTTTCTTACTGAATCTGATAAACTAGCCCAAAAGCTCAAAAAAATGAGTGTTTCAAAAATTGGCTCACTGATGCATATTAGTCCCAAACTCGCAGAGCTTAATCACAATCGTTATCAAAATTGGTCTTTGCCCTTATCGGAAAAAAATGCCAAACAGTCGGTACTTGCTTTCAAGGGAGATGTTTACGAAGGTTTGCAAGCAGATACTTTTAAAAAGGGAGATTTTACATTTGCTCAGAAACACCTGAGGATTTTATCTGGTCTATATGGATTACTTAAACCACTAGATTTGATGTATCCATATAGGTTAGAGATGGGTACAAAATGGAAGATAACCGCAAAGCAAAAAAACCTTTACGACTTTTGGGGATCGAGCATAACGGATTCCATAAATACTTCTTTAGGTGAATTAAAAAATCCTTTTTTGGTGAATTTAGCTTCTAATGAATATTTCAAATCTGTTCAACATAAAAATATTGAAGCTGAGATTTTTACGCCTGTTTTTAAAGATTTCAAAAATGGGAATTACAAAGTAATCGCATTTTTCGCAAAAAAAGCAAGGGGATATATGTCTCAATATTTGATTAAAAATCGT
>JAHDGP010000410.1 GCA_020627525.1 Bacteroidota bacterium | reverse complement strand
GGGACAGATGACCTTGACCATTGTATTTAAATCTTATCGAAAAGCCATTGGCATTTACTATACTCGTCAATTTCCTTAATTGATCCCCACCTTTCTCTTCAAAATAGTAAAACAGTCGCTCCTTTATGTCAAAAATGTAATACCTTCCTTTTTCATCTTGTCTTGCCTCTAGCTGTTCTTTTCTAATCAATACTGGAGCATCAAAAGATGGTATGTCAAAAGCCATTGGGCGACCATCTGACATTCGCATGGAAAACTTGCCCTTCGATTCATCCACCACTATCGCCATATCATAAGCGTGGTGCCAGCCATTGCCCAATGGGCCTTCGTATTCACTGCTACTATACCACGTTCGTTCAAAGCTCAATGGAATTGGACCTGGCAAGAAAAAATCTTCTTCATCCGTAAAGAACATTCCTGAGGCAACATCGACAGGGTGACCTGTTACAGTACAAACCAATTTATGAAACTTATCTTTTAGCTTTTGATTTTTGATTTTATTGTCCACCATCTTATGAAGACGGTCAGACATTTTTTTATTTTTAAAAAACTTCGCCAAACCTGCTCCAAACAGTTTTTTCACCGATGTAACAGGGTTAAAAGGTGTTGGAATCGGATTGGTCAATATCTGTCCTTTTCCTGCAGGAATGGGCATTATAATCCCTGTAGGAAGATAGAGATTGATTCGTGGATCGACATCCTTTTTCGTGTTTTTACTTGGTCGCACATCGTGAACAGAAGGAATACCTATATCATTACAGTTATTGTGTAAATGCACAGGGCCACCAGAAATTGGATCATCATCTGCCAAAGACAACAAACTTCCTAGAAATGCGTGTCCTAGATTTTTTTGTATCGCTGCTGCAAAGGCAGGATGAAAACTTGCACCCATTGGAAAGTGTGGAATATTTTTGGAAGGCGTGCCAGCTACTGCTCTTGGCAAAAAACTACCAATTTTTACAGAAGCGCCCAACATTCCCAGTGCCATAGTTGCAGCCATATGTGCCAAGTTTGCCGCTTTGGCAGCATTCAAAGCTGCTTGGTAGGCATCTGCGGACATACTTGGATCTGGTGGCGGTGGCGGCGGCGGCGGCGGTACGACGGAAAGAACCGCACAAGAAACAAAATCTTTCGCTCGAAACAACATACCAATGTAAGGATGCGGCATTGGAACGGGAGCGGGCAAAGGCGGTATCACTACCATATGTACATCAATCCCCATCACTGGGTCCATTTGCTTACTTATTGGCAAACAGGCCATTCCCTTCATTCCTAAAGAGGCAAGGGCAGGCATCAAAGCAGATTCTAAAATTTGATCCATTGCACCCATTAATGCACCAGCAGCCTGAACGCCTGATTCTACTGCATTTAATGCGTGAGCTGTTGCAGCGGTAGAATCAGAAATATCGGGATTGTTGCTTATTTCTGCACTATTTTGAGCATTCGCTCCTATTGAACTCACCTGCTCTCCCAAAGTCAAACTTATGTCTTGACTTACCTGATCAAAATAAGAATCGCTTCCTGCCATGGTATCACTTTTTTAGGTTTTGGTATAAAGTAAGGTTAATAAATAACTTAGTACGATAAAAAGAACAGTTAGCAACACGGGTAATAGCCTTCCCCACTTTTTTCCAAATTTGTTTTGCAAATAATTGATCTTTTCATACTCTTTATTAGCGGCTAATTGGTCATTCATTTCATAATAATAAAAAACTATAAATGCAATCACGATAACCACCATCAATAGACTGGAAAAAAAGACGGGATATGTTTTAAATATATTGCTCATTTTCTGTAAAATATTCATTTAATTGGTTAAGAATTTTCTATAGCTACGCCTTACCTACCGCTATTTTTTACCTAGCGACTGGCCTGTTTTTTGCAAATTATTTTCGCAACAAAGCTGTTTTAGCTATAGCTTTTCTTTTGATAAAGGTCAAGTACTCCGAAACAAAAAGAAATAAGCCAATCCACTCGCAATAATAACACAGGATAAAATTCCCATCAGTATTCTTGCTACATTGCGACCAAAATATTTACTTATTGAGGCAATGTTAAAGGGGCCATTTCCACCTTCCAAAATCCAATCCCAATCCAATACAACAGCTAACAATAAAAAACCACCTACTGCTACAAGAAGCAGTCCAAAAACGTGTTGATTTTTACTGAAATACTCTGCTAGATTCTCCATATTTTAAACCAATTCTAATTGATATTTTATATAATCTTTTGTTCCAAATTTATTAATCATTTCCAACCAATTTTCTCCAAATATTGGTACTATTTTTTCTTCCATTTTTTTATCTGACAAAAATTGTTTTCGCCCTGAAAAAGAATACAATGCTTTTATGATCATTGGAAAAGTTGATCCTTTTACCAAATCCTGATCCATCACATCTATCAACTGAAAAGCAGTTAAATAGCCTTCTAGCGCATCTTCCTTTTCGCCCATATTTTCTGCCGTCTCTGCATAAAGACGCAATGATTCACAGTGCATCAAATGGTCTTTGCAACTTTTAAAATGCTCTGCCGCAACCTTATAATCTGCATTGGCTTCTTTCATTTTTCCGGAAATCAAATACAAACCACCTCTTCCCAAATGCGTTTGACCAACCAATCTAAAAGCAGCTTCTTGAGGCACTCTTCCAAGACAAAAGAAAGCCGACTCTATCGCTTTTCCAGCAAAGTAAATCCCTCTTTCGTAATTTTTATTGCCCAACTGTTCATTGTACAAAATTGTGTAAACCATCACTATTTGCAACAACCAATTATTATCTTCTTTAAGATTTTTTGAGGCAATTTCTAAACATTTTTTTGCTTCTTCCTCTACCTTTTTACCATTCCTCTTTTTGACTGCATTCATCAATCTGGTCAAATGTTTCCTGTAAACATTCTCTGCTTGTGTTGGATCACCCATTGCTGCCAACTCTTCCATTGCTCCATCCATATCCAAGTTTGGAACAATATTGTGAACTTCTTTGGAATAGATGCTTTTCACATTATCAAAAACAGGTTCTGACTGCTTATCACAAATACCTATTCTTAAATGTTCTTCCATACCACATTTTAAAGCATCCCCTAACCACTGGTCAGCCTCTTTGGCTTCTACAAAATACATTCGCAAAACCAAGCTCATTATAACATCCTTTTCAGGAATTAGATAATTCGCAAGAGCATTCATATTTTTAATGAACAAAGAGGCTTTATTCTCTTTTTCAACTAAATTATAATCGGCAACCCACTCTATTTTTTCAAATACAATACCTGAAGGCTTTTCCGTTTCATTCCAAGTCTTTACCAACTCCTCAACTTCTTTCAATAAATGCTCTGAATATGTTTCTACATCTTCAAATTGAGATTTTAGCAAAAATACTAAATCTTCTTGATTTGTATTAATTGCCAACATATATTCAAAAAAATCTTCTATGGTGGCATACTCATCATCTGCTGCTGCTATTCGTACAATTTTGACAGAGGGTAAATTTATTGCATTTGTCCAATCTCGAACAAGCCCATCCATCCTTTGTTGAATTGGATTATTCTCCATATTCTAATTCAATTTTATAATCGTTCCTTCAACGCTTGTCAAGCCAGAAGAAGACACGGTTGTTTTAGCCTGCCCATTTATATTGACATCCACCGTTCCACTAACTGCTATTTTTGATCCATCTTGTACCTAAGTAACAGAATTGGCAGATGTATTAACCATCGTATC
>JAHDGP010000409.1 GCA_020627525.1 Bacteroidota bacterium | reverse complement strand
GTCGAAGCAGGTTGCTGAGCGAAGTCGAAGCAGGTTGCTGAGTGAAGTCGAAGCACTAGTCCAACTTATTTATGGATGCTGCACCACTGTTCTTTACATTGCTTTTAGGGTTTCCAGTATAGTTAAATGAAGCTGCACCAGATGCATTTGCTATTAACCTTTCAGTTACATTCATATTAACTGAGCCAGCCCCAGAAACTATTGCATTTACTTCATTGGAAGTGAAATTATCAGCATCAATATCTCCAGAACCAGAACATTCAATAATTGCATCTTGTGTTGACCCAGTAAGATCTAAGTTTCCAGCTCCATTAACATCAATATAAACGAATTCATTGTTAAAATCACCCCTAACTTCCGCTGCACCTGAAACTTCAAGAGTCAAACTGTCTGATATCACCCCATCTTCAAAATCAATTTCTACAGCATCATTGGCGTCAATTTTTCTTATTTCAGGGCAACCAATTTCAATCTTTACATCTTGGTCAATTTTCAAACCAGTTTTGTATTGAAGCTTAACCGTTAATTCATTGTCTTCAATATCAGCAACGATAATATCTTGTATATTTTCGTAAGTTTCAACCTGAACATAGTATTCGGAACTCTGTACGATTTCTACATCAAAGTTTTTTGAACAACTAACCTTATCGAATGGAGAGACACCTCTTTTATCAATTATAATCTCTCCTGACCCTTGTCTTACCTCTCCAGGAGTGAGGTGACTTTTTCCCCAAACTAAAAAGATGGTAAATGTTAGCATAAATAATAATATAGCTCCTAATAAAAATTTATTACTTGTTTTCATTTTATTAATTTTTAAGTATATTGATAATTAAAATCCTACCCTTGAACTTTAGATTTATTCTTATGAATTTCTTCCAATTCCTTAAAAGAAATACCTAATAAATCCATCATTTTAAATACTTCAGGAAGGTAATTATTTACAAAATCTTGTTTTTTAATACTTATAATTCTATCAACTGCATCATCGGCAACAAAATAACCAATTCCTCTTTTATTAAAAATAATTCCTTGGTCTTGTAAGTACGAAAATGTTCTCATAACTGTATTTGGGTTTACTTGAATATTACTTGCCATTTCACGAACAGATTCAATACGATCCCCCTGATTGACTTTTTTATTCATAATGTTTTCACAAATATGATCTGCTATTTGCATATAAATTGTTTGACTTTTTCTAAATTCCATATTATGCCTCCTTTTCGGTTAATTTTAAATATCCAACAAACCAGAAAAATATCGGTAATCCAAAGGATACTATAATGTTTAATAATGTCGAGAACGGTCCTTCAATAAATTCTTCAAAGCTTTCATGAGGCATTATATTTATCGTTTCATTTGCCATAAATGCACCAGAAAAAAAATCAGCAAATACAATTCTAAACACAATTGCTGCAAAGAATGAAAATCCAATAAGCAATCCAAATAATACTATAAATAGTTTAAAAAATTCAAATTTTCTAAATGCAATGGCTGCTAATAAAAACAGAGATTGAGCTGCCAAATAAGATTTAATACTTACCCATACCCAATTTCTATAACCTGAATTAGAGCTTGAAAATATTTCCAATGGCATTATATGTGATTCAGAAAAGCTTGTGCTTACAAAGTAAATTATATAGGAAAAAACAAGGTATAACAATGTAAACACAATTGGAAAACCTATAAATGTTTGTATCCATTTGCTTGTAAATTTTTCTAAATGCGATGCAGGAATACTCAAATAAGAAGCTCTTTCTAATTTGTTGTTTAGCTCATTAAAAATTGTACTTGTATACAACAATCCTCCTCCAATCAAAATAAATTTATAATAAAAATCGTGGACAAAGAATTTGTGACCATTATTTCCTCCATCTATATAAGATGAAAAAATGATCAGTGTTAATAATACAAATGTTCCACCTAATCCTATTAGTAATTTTTTATTTTCGAATAGTACTTCTTTTTTTAAAAGAAGCCCTAGTCTTCTCGGGTTTAATGTTAAATTATGCGCCATGTTGTTCTTTTTTAAATAGTTCTTTAATTTTTTGTTTATTTCCTACTACAGAATTAAATAGGGATTCTAATTCTACTTCCGATTCTTCACCAAAATTATTTGGTCTTACTACTTGATAGCCGCCAGCTACTCTTTCAGCAAAAAGAGCATTTCCATCTGCCTCCATTCCATGGTCGATTCCAAAATAAAGTTTCTTGGAAATGCTCATTAAGTTTTCTTGTAGTAAAATTTCAGAATCATCCAAAATAATAATCGGATCAATCAAATTAGTCATATCTCTAACTTGATGTGTCGAGATAATAAATGTACGTTCATTGTTTATCGCTGAAGATAGTATTTTCCTAAATTGACTTTTTGAAGGAATATCCAAGCCATTGGTGGGTTCATCCATTATCAACAATCTGGTGTTTGTAGCCAAACCAAAACTCAAAATTACCTTTTTCTTTTGCCCGTAAGACAAACCCGTTAATTTTGCATCCTTATCAATTTGAAATTCCTCAAGGTAATTGTAGAAATCAAATTCACTAAATTCAGGGTAGAAAGGAGCATATACATTTTTAAATGAACCAATTTTCATTGATGGTGTATAAATCTCCTCTGAAACAAAGTACAATTGAGATAAAAAATCGGGATGTCGATGTTTTGGTTCAAATCCCATCACTTCTACTTCCCCATTATGCTGAAAAAGTAATCCAGCTATTATTTTCATCAATGTCGTTTTACCAGCTCCATTCTTACCTAAAAATCCGTAAATATTTCCAGATTCTATTTTTAAGTCCAGCTCCTTGAACAGTGGTTTTCGTTTGTTGTATCCAAAAGATACATTGTTTAAATAAATCATTTGCTCTATTGTTTTAGTGTATTACTTTACTAGTACACTACAAATGTAAATCAAAACTTGTCAATTATGCAAATTTTTCAAATTGTTTTTTTTAAAATATTTAATAAATTTTTTCTACCGCATTCATAAAACACTAGTTATCAAGATATTAAAACAAACAAATCAAATAAGAATTTATTTCGTAAATTTAATGTACATGAAGTTGAGAATAAAAGGCAACAGCATTCGATTGCGATTGACAAGAGATGAGGTGTATGAGCTAGTACACCAGGGAGAAGTTATGGAAACTTGTGTAGTACTAAATAAAAAGTTTATATATGGAGTAAAACAAACTGTTTCTGCAAATTTGCGTGCAGTCATTGAAGACAATGAAATCATAGTGTTCATTCCAATGCTAAAACTTGAAGACTGGGATGAAAATGAACTCGTAGGCTTCACAGAAACAACGATTGAAGGACTAACCCTGATTGTGGAAAAAGACTTCAAATGCTTGGAAGAGAGAGAAAGCGAAGATGAATCAAAGCTATACCCTAACCCAAATGCTAAGATATAACGCCTCGCAATGTCTCACAACGCCCAGGTAACAAAGCGTAGCAGACTATCTAGCATCCATAGAGACAGTCTAAGCGTATCGCAGATCAACAGCGTAGCCGTAGCACGCTACGGCTCAACGAAAAGATCAGACGAAGCACGATAGTGGTAAGCCATAGCAACAGCGTAAAGCCGTAGCACGCTACGGCTCAACGAAAAGATCAGACGAAGCACGACAGTGGTAAGCCATAGCAACAACGTAAAGCCGTACCATGCTACGGCTCAACATAAAGATCAGACGAAGCACGACAGTGGTAAGCCATAGCAACAACGTAAAGCCGTAC
>JAHDGP010000408.1 GCA_020627525.1 Bacteroidota bacterium | reverse complement strand
AAAATTCTCTTTTCATCTTTTGCAATCGCTTCAGCCATTTGAGCAGCAGCAGCACCAGGTGCATACCAAGCAGAAGTTCCCATAAGTTTTACAATTTCTCCACCACCTTTTTTCGTACGTTCCACGATTTCTTTCAATCTATCTTTGGAAACCAATTCAGTTATAGGAATACCAGAAACGGTTGTGTAACGTGGAAGTGGAACCATAGTGTCACCGTGTCCACCCATTAATAAAGCCTGAATGTCTTTAGGAGAAACACCTAACTCTAAAGCTAAGAATGAACGGTAACGCGCAGTATCTAAAATACCAGCCATACCAAATACTTTGTTGGATTTGAAACCTGATGCTAAGAATGCAGTGTATGTCATTACATCTAATGGGTTTGCAACAACAATGATAATTGTGTTTGGAGAATGTTTTTTTACATTTTCTGTTACAGATTTAACAATACCAGCATTTGTAGATATTAGGTCGTCTCTGCTCATACCTGGTTTTCTTGGAATCCCAGATGTGATAATTGTAATGGCAGAGCCTTTGGTTTTTTTATAATCATTAGTAACACCAGTAATGCGAGTGTTGTATAGACCAATCGGAGAAGTTTCCCACATGTCTAAACTTTTACCTTCCGATACACCCTCTTTAATATCTAACAATACTACTTCTTTGCAGAAGTCTCTTTGGGCGATAACATTTGCGCAGGTAGCTCCAACATTTCCCGCACCGATAACTGAAATTTTCATATTTTTATTTTAAATTTTGCTGCAAAAGTACGCTTATTTTTGCAATTTTTATAAAGGTTGTTTATTACATACGTTTCTATCTCTTTGTAAATTAAGCCTATCCGCATTTTGACAATGTTTTTTGCATTATTCTACATCAAATGGTTGACCTTTAAAATGTTTAAAAACCAATCAGTAAACCATCTTTTGCTGCAATGAAAAAGTGAACAGTCTAAACTCAAATTTGCTCAAACGATAATGTACTGCTGTTTTTACGATGGATATTAGAATAAGTAATACAAGTGAATAAAATTTATTTTTATTGTTGAATCTAGTCTGTAGTTGTTATATTTACGACAGTTAGAAATTTATTATTTTATGTTCCTATGAGTGTCAAATTAACTTCAAACCAAAAAATAGTATTAGCAATATTGTTAATATCTTTGCCATTGATCTTTTTGTTTCAAAAAAGATCAATGTATGATGCTGATAAACTGCACTTTATTACTGGCATCTATCATAAAATGATCCTCAAGGAGCATAGAAATTATCGTTTGCAATTTTTCTTAAAAAACAATGAAGATATTTTTGTTTGCGATCCCGTAATTTATCCTGCTTGGTCAAAACACAATTTTATTAACAATATTGGAATTGGCGATCCTGTAAAAATTGGTATTGGTGAAGAGGATGCCTCTCTGTTAAATAACGGTCAAAGCGATTTTATAAATTTGGTCTTTATGTCTGGATCAGGATTGAGAAAACAACAGTTAGTTTTTATTGATGCTGAGAAGTACAATTTATATAGAAAAATGAGTTTCATTAAATTTTACATCTTTTGGTTGCTGGGCTTATTGGTTTTTCTTTACTTGAAATTTTATTGGAAGGGAAGCAATCAAACGGTAGTTGAGGAATAATTATTCCCAGTTTGGTCAGCATTTAGACTTTTTAAAAGGATACTATTTTATTCATTTGAGTCTTATCTTTGTCTCAATATTTTGAATAATATGAATGGTTTATTTTGGTATAGAAAGGTGATTCCGTTGGTTTTTAGTTGCCTGTTTATAATTTTGTTTTTTATCGTTCAATATCAGTTTAGCCAAAGTGGCTATTGGTTGCAATACAAAGATTATTCACCTGCATATACCTACGTATGTGAGTTTCAAAATATGCAAAGTATAGTTAGGCAGCCGCTAAATACCATCAGCAATTTGGTGTTTATGTTTTTTGCCATTGAAATATTGATTTTTTCTTACCACGATAGATTCAATTACAAAGACGCTCCCAACATGATAAGAATGAACTATCAATACAGTTTGTTTTTTGGTTTGAGTATGTTTTTCTTGTTTATAGGAAGCACTATTTACCACGCTTCTATGTTGGATGTTTACGCCAAGTTTGATATGTTTGGTGTCTATGCGATTATTTTGTTTCCTCTAATTATAACCATTCATAAATTAGTAGCGGCGACTTATTTTGGAAACAAACCATACTTTAGTTATTCTGGATCATTTATCGCAATAGTTGGTTTTCTTGTATTACTGTATATTGTAGCTGGCAACTTTTGGCAAAATGAAGCTTATTACGTATTGCCAATATTGTTTTTCATATTGGTTGGTTTGTCAGTTTACCATCATTATTATTATGTGAAAAAATACAGGAAGGACTTCCTAATTATGAGTTTACTCTTTATGTTTTTTGCTTTGCCTTGTTATGTGGTAGATCAATATTATTGTTATGAATTGAGTTATTTTCAATTACACAGTTTGTGGCATATTTTGGCTGCCTTTTCAACATATTACTACTATTTGTTTTTAAGGACAGAGAAAAATTTAATACTGGAAGATGGTTTGATAAAGAGAAATTAGAGATTGCTTAGTGTTCTCTGGTAATCAACATTTTTGCAATATCTACTAAAGGTTTTTTGGCTTCATTAGAACGATCTATTTTACCCAATGACTCAAAGGCTTCGTCGTAATATCTGTCCATTAACAACTGCGTATCTTGCCTGATTTCCAGATCATTCAAAAGCGCTCTTACTGAAACTATTTTTTCGTTTTCGTTTAAATTTTTGTCATTCATTAAATTGTTCAACTCCAACTTTTGAGCATCGTTTGCTTTTTCCAAAGCTTTTAAAATCAAAATCGTTTTTTTGTTTTGAACAATGTCGCCTCCAACCTTTTTACCAAACTTTTCAGCCTCTCCAAAGGTGTCTAATACATCATCCTGCAATTGAAAAGCAATGCCGATATTTTTACCAAAATTATATAGATGCAACGCCTCGTCATCAGATGCACCCGCAGCAATGGCTCCCATTTGCAAGGCGGCACCGACCAGCACGGAAGTCTTCAATTCTATCATTTTTAAGTATTCTTCGATTTGTACATCTGAGCGTTCTTCGAAGTCCATATCATACTGTTGCCCTTCACAAACTTCTATCGCTGTTTGCGTGAATACTTTCATTATTTTAGGTAAATATTTATCATCCGTCGTACACAGATATTCGTAGGCCTTTACAAGCATCACATCGCCTGAAAGAATGGCTGTATTGATGTTGTATTTTTGATGTACGGTGGTTTTGCCTCTTCTCAATGGAGCTTCATCCATTACATCATCGTGTACCAAACTGAAGTTGTGAAAAACTTCAATTGCCATTGCAATGTTGAATGGCAGTTTATCATCATCAGAAAACAATTGGTAGCCCATTAAGCATAAAACAGGACGCATTCTTTTGCCTCCTAAATGCATAATGTAATCAAATGGTTCGTATAAACTTGAGGGTTTTTGAACTAAGTCTTCTTTTTTTAAATATTCTAAAAAAACTTCTAATAAAGCTTGGTATGTTCGCATTGGTCTAATTAAGTTCCTCTATAAATAAGTGATAAGATCAAATTAACATGCATAAATTGGTCTTATCACTTAGTGTCCTGTAAGTAAACACAATTTACGGAGGAATAGTTTTTATTTGAATTTGATTATGGGTTTTCTCAAAAAAAATGTAATGATTTAACTATGGGTTAATGCACTTAAAATTGGTGTGATCTTT
>JAHDGP010000407.1 GCA_020627525.1 Bacteroidota bacterium | reverse complement strand
TTTATAGATTGTCGGAAAAAATATATGTGCTTTTTTAAATGACCAGATATATTTTTGATTGTCTACAGTGTATCAAAGCTTTATAAAAACAGTCAAAAAATAAATATTTAAAATCTAATCAGTTATAAACTTGGAATCTATATATTCGTATTTGGATATATGTATTTTATTATTTAATTGATTGGAAAGGCTTTAACGGAAAACGTAAGAGATGGTATTGGTCGACAATCTCTTTTTAAATTTATGGGTATGGAAGAAATTGCTATTGGGAATCAAATAAGCAAAGCTACAGTTTTTAATAATGTCAAAAAAGAACTTATTGGACACTCTTTTGAAATAAGAGATTGTGATATGGAAAGACCTTGGGGAGGCTTTTTTGTTCTTGCAGAGAAACAAGCTGCTAAATTTGTTAAGATTTATTTTCCTGGGGAAAACCCCGATGAGTTAGTGACTGACAGAATGGTTAGTCCTAAAATATTAATTGTTGCGCCACAAAGTAGGCTTTCGTGGCAATATCATCATAGAAGATCAGAAGTGTGGCGTGTTGCTCATGGTGAGGTTGGAATTGTTAGAAGTATGACGAATGAGCAAGGTGATCTGAAAAAGTTGAAACAAGGTGACCAGGTTGTTTTAGCTCAAGGAGAAAGACATCGTCTTATCGGTCTAAGTGATTACGGTATTGTTGCTGAAATTTGGCAACATACAAATGCTAATGAACCATCCAACGAAGAAGATATTGTGAGGGTGGAGGATGATTTCGGAAGATAATTATTTGTTATAGTTTATAAAATTTACTTCAGCTCTACTTATAAAATCAACTTGGTTTTTGTTCATAAAGTAGAGCTGAATTTTTTTATTCGTCAAAAAGTTCTAGTAACTGCCCCCCTAAACGCTCAATAACTCTTTTTTCTTTCACTATTATTTCCGCATCTCCTTGCATATTGTGTTTGAATGGTATTTCTTTCTTGTAAGTAGTCATTGTGCCATTAGGCAATTCTATTTCAATCTTGTAGCTGTTTGTATTGGTATTGGTTGTACCATCATTGACACTGATGCCAACATCAGAAATATTTTGGACTGTGCCTGTAATCATTCCAAATTCTGATTTTTCATAACTGTCCAAATCGATGTTTACTTTCTGTCCAAGTTCTACTTTTCCTGAACCTCTTTCTCCAATAAACATTTCACAATAAATGTCTTCTTCAAAAGCTGGAATAATATTCAAAAGTGTTTGTTCCATTCGGACATATGATTGATCTTTTAATTCTGGAGAATATTCTATTTTTCCATCAAGTGGTGCCTTTATTAAATAACGTTCTTCCCACAAATATATTTGTCCTAAAACGTGGTCAACACTGGCTTTCAACTTAGATAGGTCTGAACGTTCCAAGTCTTCTTTTGAGTAATCCAGTTCTGACTGTTGGTTTCTTAATTGTAAAATATGATTGGAGTTGTCATCTATAGATGATTTAGCCCTTTCAACATTGGCAATCGCTGCCAACATTCGTCTTTCGTGATTGTTTAATTCTGATTTCGGAATAATGCCTTCTTTGTAAAGCGGTAAGTAGTTTTCATTGTACATTTTTACCTCTAACTCTTTTTCTCTCTCGAAAATGCTTATCTGGCTTTTTAATTTTCGATTCTTTTCCATAATCATAGAAATTTGTTCCTCGATATTGGATTTTCTATTGATATTGTTTTTGGAAGATGCAATGTTATTTTGATAGGTTCTAAGATTACTTTTTAATTGATCTAAATTTATCTGTAGGTCTCCAATCTGATAGTTTTCGTCAAATCTGTAGAATGTCAATTTCCAACCTTCATTTAGTTTTTTCTTAAATCCTTCCAAGTCATATTTTAAAGCATTGACATCATTGTAATTTGCTGGATTTTGTATCAATCCAATTAATTGATCTTTTTGAACATTTTCATTATTTTGAATGTGTGGTATCCATAAACCACTGGCTGTACTCATAACAGTAACAGGAGCTGCAAATGCAATTATTTTTGCCCTTCCAACAACTACATCAGGATATTTAATAAACCAACTTAAAAATAGGACCGATAGGATTCCGAAAAAAACAACAGTTGTTCCATATCTAATAAGCCAGTTAGGCGTTTTGCTCAAAAAGTCTTGAACATCATTGCTGTAGATGGGCTGAGGATTGGTGTCAAAATCATCCTGAACACGGAGATTTTTTCTTTGCTTGATATTTTGATTTGGTGCAGTCATAATTAAGATCCCAGTTCTAGTTGATTTTTAACTAATTCATAATAATAACCTTTTTCATAGGTGAGGGAATGGTGATTTCCGATTTCCACAATTTCACCATTATCTAAAACAACAATTTGGTCAGCGTCTTTTACAGTACTAAGCCTGTGAGCAACAATTATAACTGTTCTTCCATTAAAAAAATGTTGGAGATTTTCCTGAATAACTCTTTCATTGTTCGCATCAAGTGCGCTTGTAGCTTCATCGAAAAATAAAAATTGAGGGTCTTTGTAAATCGCTCTGGCGATTAGTAATCTTTGTTTTTGTCCCTGACTCATACCAACTCCTTCCGATCCAATTTTGGTATTGAAGCCCAAAGGCAGCCCTTGGATAAAATCTTGAATGTTCGCCATTCTAACAGAATAAACCAACCTTTGATAATCGACATGTTCAGCACCGAGTGCTATGTTTTTGGCAATTGAGTCGGAATAAATAAAGCCTTCTTGCATAACGACTCCACAAGCTTTTCTCCAAGCACTTGTATGGAAGTTGGATACCAGAAAATTTCCTAAATAAATATTGCCTTCTGTTGGATTGTAATATCTCAACAACAATTTCAATAAGGTCGTTTTTCCGCTTCCACTTGCTCCAACAATTGCTGTTACTTTTCCTGGAGGAATAACCAAATCAATATTATTCAAAACAGCTTTAGCATAAGGACCTTCATAAGAAAAAGTCAAGTTTTGTAATTTGATAGGTAAATTACTGGGAACCAGATGAATTTTTTGCTGATCAACAGGTTCCTCATCTTCTTTGTTGTGAATTTCTCCCAAACGTTCCAAACTGATTTGAGCATCTTGCGCGAGTTGCACAAAGCCAACCAATGAGTTGATTGGACCACTGACTTGTCCGACAATGTATTGTACCGCCATCATCATACCCAAAGTCATTTCCCCATCAATAACAGACTTTGCGGCGATAACAGAAATGACGATATTTTTTAGAGTGTGAATAGCACTACTGCCAATAGATTGGTATTGACTCAATGCCAATCCTTCAATATTTACTTTAAACAAGCTGGCCTGAATGCGTTCCCATTCCCAACGTTTTGTCTGTTCACAATTGTTTAATTTTATATCGTGGATTCCGCTTATCAGCTCAACAATTTTACTTTGATTATCTGCCATTTGATCAAAGCGTTTGAAATCGAGTACTCTCCTTTTCTTTAAAAATAATAATATCCAAATAACATAAAGAAATGAAGCAAAAGTAAAAACAGCAAATATTTTAAAACTATAAAAAAGTAAAACAAATCCGAAAATGAATAGATTTACAACAGAAAATAAAACGTTTAAAGTTGAGGCAGTCATAAAACTTTCAATACGACTGTGATCACCAATTCTTTGCATTATATCACCAACTACTCTTGTGTCGAAAAAACTCATGGGCAAATTCATAAGTTTTTTTAGGAAGTTGGATATTAGAGAAATATTGATTCTGGTACTTACGTGCAACAATATCCAAGAACGAACAACACCCACTGCGGTTGTACTAATGAATAAGACAACTT
>JAHDGP010000406.1 GCA_020627525.1 Bacteroidota bacterium | reverse complement strand
TTCTGCAAGGTTCGAAACAGATTTTACAATGACAGAAAAGGAAACCAATATTAGTAGAATGAATGTCAATGTTCTCATATTGTTGACATTTGATTTACTAAACAAATTGTTCATCGTCAACATCAAATATAACAACATACCAACTATGATAAAATAGCCCATAAATGTGATGAATTCTGATGATAATCCATCTTTAGATTCACTGTATGAATTCTTAAGTGAAATGAGCTTTCGATAAATACTTTCATCCACCAACTGACCATTTGAAACAATCTTTTCCCCATCTTGTACTTTATCGCGAATTGGAAGAATTTCATCCAAAGCAGCATTTAAGAACTTTGCTGTAGTTTCATCATCCGAAAATATATTTGCCTGAATGTAATTTTGTAAAAAGGAACTAAGTAAATTGTCATTCGTTTTTGTGTCAGCTTCAATCTGATCCAGTATGTATTTGAAAGCTGTAATAGGGTTGTGTAACTTGTTGTATTCCAGCTCTTTGTATCTGTTTCCTTGAAGTAGTTTTATCTTGTTTAACTGATTGTTATTAACTTCAACAATGCCTTTTGAATAAATGTCATTTAGTAATTTGTTCCCTATTTTTAAGAAGTAAGTAGAGTCTTGACTAGCTAAGTTTCTGGTCGTATCATTTGATATATTTTGAAAAAAGAACTTGAAGTCATTGTTAAATTTTGCAGTATTATCTTTTTGTATTGTAGTATCCAGTCTATAATATTCTACAAAATTGATGCGAATGTTTTTTCGTTCAATTTCAAGTTCTTCATTGGATTTTACTATTGGAAAAGCATATGGTGCTATTAAATCTTCATAATTCCACGGTCGATCAATTTCAAAGTCGTATTTGAAATTATCTTTAGGAAACAACCATGCCAGAAAAAAAATGGCACAGAAAACCAGTAAAACTTTGTAAATCTTATAATGTCTATTTACAAGTAGGTTTAACAGTTCGCTTATTTTTGTTCTAAGTGACAATATGTTGCTTTTCGGATTTGAATTATAAGTTGAATCAACGAAATTACTAAAATTCTGTTTGTTCAGAACCGAATAATATCTTTAGAATAATAAGAAACGTATCCATTGTGAAAGAATTACAGTCGTACTGATAATAAATTGGTGTTTGACAAAATGAAAATGTTAATTTTGGCGTTTAGTAGAAAAATTTATACTTATAACATTTTAAACTTTAATACAAACAGTCGATCGACATATATACAGGTTTTTAGGGCTTGGAAATGTGTCTGCAAGCAAAAAGGATAATGGCAAGATTAAAATGTCTTTGTGGAAATTTATTAAGTAATTCAAGTAATCCTGAAATTGAGTATGAAGTCTTTAATGATGAAGAAATGATGGAATTGATAGACAGATCTGAAAAAGAGTTAGGAGCAGCATTAAACTATGGTGGTCCAAAGGTTTCAATGTGGAAATGTCCCAATTGCAAAAGATTAGCAATTTTTGAAGCTCATAATGATATTGTACTTCAGTGGTACAAACCTGAAAAAACAAACAATTCTAATTGGTGAAACGTTGTGTTATGTTCAACTTTAGAATTATCAATATTTAAATGATAAATATAAACATGAAGAAACCTATTTTATTTATAGCGCTTTTGCTTTTTACGTCTTTACAAATATTTGCACAAACAAACGATCAGGTTGCTCCAAAGGCTGATGGTGAAGTTGCGGATGAAAATGCAATTGTTTTGACGGGCTTTGATGCTGATGAAAAAATGTTGGATGAACTATTAGGAGCAGCTCAATCAGAAGTGTTGTTGGAGGACAGAGTCAATGCAAACGGAAAGTTTATTCCCCAAATGGTGGAGGTATTGAAAAAGCCAGGTTCTTTTCGTTTTCCATTTAAGAAAATCCAAAATATGTCTACGCTGTTTGCACCAGACAGTACCTTCAAAATTTATACTTGGGTTTTGCCACTGTGTGATACTTTGCCTACAGCCAAAAAAAGTAACATGATGGAAAAGTATGGATTCAGATACTATGGAGCGATACAGTTAAATACTGGCGATGAAAAGTTGAAGTTGATTCCATTGACAGATCGATCAACAGAAATTTTTGGAATGGGAGTAGAGGAAATGATCTTGACGAATAAAGATTGGTTTGGTTGTGTGTATTACAATATTACAATGAATGAACACAATGGCGTTAAATACTATTCTTTATTTGGCTGGGATGGAAATAACAACTTGACCAGTACCATAAAAATAGCTGATGTATTAAGTTTTGATAACTCAGGCAATGTTGTTTTTGGAGCCCCAATATTTGAAATCAAAAGAGAAAAATTGCTTGTAGTGAGGAACAGAATTTTATTGCAATTCAAAAAGAATTCAGGAGTGACATTGAATTATAACCCTGAAAAGGAATTGATAATTTATGATTTCATTGAACCTGAATCTCCAGAAGCTAGAGGAAATTATAACTTGTATATTCCCGATGGAACCTATGAAGCATTGAAGTTTGAACAGGGATACTGGAAATATCAACAAAGGGCTTTTGATGAAATATCCTCAAGTCCGATGAATGTACAGAACGTAAAAGCCAACTCTACAGAATCTTCAAATGTTAAGAAAAAGAAAAAAAGAAGAAAAAAAAGAAAATAATGTAATTATTCAGCTTAATGGTAGTAACCTTTTAAAAATTACCAGTCTGAAAAGTACATAATGCATAGGTTTAGTGTTAGTTAATGAAGAAAGCCGCCGAAACTCTGTTTCAGCGGCTTTTGCTTTTTATTGAACTCTGTTTTCTTGCTTTATTATGTGCCTTATCTATTTTAAATTTTAGGACCAAAACTCAAGTCACCGGCATCTCCAAGCCCCGGAACGATGTAAAATTTATCATTCAATTCTCCATCTAAAGCCCCTAGCCAAAAAGAAGCATTGGGAATTTCATTTTGAACAAACTCCAATCCAGCTTGTGCTGCAATAACTGAAACGATGTGCACCTTACTAGGCGTACCATTGTTTTCGATCAATGTGTTGTAAGCCTTAACCAAAGATTTTCCTGTTGCCATCATAGGATCAAGCAACAATAAAATTTTATCTTGAATAGAAGGAGCTGCCGTGTAGGACAAATCAATATTCACTTCATTGTTTTTTGCAAAATCCTTACTTCGGTATGCACCGATAAAGCCGCAGTCAGATCTGTCAAAATAATTTAAAAAACCTTGATGCAATGGAAGACCAGCTCTAAGGACAGAAACTAAAACTGGACGTTCTGCTGCAATCATTGAAGGGTCAATGCCCAATGGCGTTGTAATATCAATAGGTTGATAGTCAAATGTTTTTGAAATTTCATAAGCCATTATTTCACCGATGCGTTCGAGGTTTCTTCTGAATCGCATTCTATCAGTCTGGATATTTATGTCACGCAACTCTGCAATAAACTGACTGGCTATACTGTTTTTTTGATCTAATATAAACATTGCTAATATTGTTTTTATTATAGAACTTTGAAATAATTAAAATAATCCATTACAAGTATAAAAGTGTATGTTAATTGATTGCAAATGTAGGATTTTTGTTTTGTAGTTTTGGAATGACTCTTGTTTTTAATTATTAGTAAAATAAATTTTCATTTGCCATTCTGGTTAAATTAATTTCAAATACAAAAAATTATTATTTTAACCCAATCATCTCTGTATATTACTTGTAGAGCGTTTATGTACTTTTTCAGAATCATAACAAAGCAGGTCGCAAGTTCGAGTCTTGTCCCCGCAACAGGTTTTCGTAAAATTATCCAAGTATTCCAATTTGGAAAGT
>JAHDGP010000405.1 GCA_020627525.1 Bacteroidota bacterium | reverse complement strand
ATTTGAATTATTCATTTTGCACTTCATCCACTTTTCAATATGGGCTACTCTTGCATTTTTTCTTTACAATTTGTTGGATAATATGTACCTGAGCTTTTTCATTTTGATACTTATTCCTATAGGTTTGTTAATGCTACCTAGTGCCGCAGATTTTTTAGGTTTGGATTTAATAAAGGAAAACATCTTCCAATTCAATATGGTTCCTGATCAATTTTTAGGCTTTGAATATTCAGATATGAATGGATACGGAGACCAACTACCCATCTATTTCCTTTACAAATCTTATTGGTTTGTAGCTGGCATATTGCTTTTACTTTGCTCTTTAGTGTTTTGGAAAAGAGGTTTCTTTTATTCCTTTTCAGAAAAAATAAAACTGGCAAAATCGCAACTTTCTAAACCTCTGTTATCTTGTTTAGGAATAACAGCGCTTGCGTTTATATCAATGGGAGCAAATATTTATTATCAAGAATACTTTGTTTCCAAGATCAATTTTTCTCAAACTGATCAAGATGCGGGCTTTGCCGAAAACGAAAAAAAATATGGTCACTTGATCGGAAAGGCACAACCTTCATTAATAAAAGCCAATATAAATATGGCGCTTTTTCCAAAACAAGAAGCATTTAAAGCTGAAGGACAATTACAATACATCAATAAAACGAGTGAATCTATTGACACCATTGTTGTGGCTAAGAGTTTTAAAGAACAAACGAAAATAAACATCCTAAACAAACACGATTTAATATCTGAAGATGTAGATTTAAATTATACCGTAGTAAAACTGGCTGAACCCTTGGAAATGGGTGACACGCTATCATTGCATTTTGAACTAGAGAGTTTTGAGCATACCGTATTGTTCAAAAACAGTAGAATGCTTAAAAATGGTGTTTATTTAGATAGAAAAATATTGCCTGTTTTGGGTGCTAGAAATTGGATTTTAAACAGCACAAAAAAACGTAAAAAATATGGCTTGGAGCCAACATCGAAATACAACAATCCACTTTCCGAAACAGAACTTTTAGGCTATAAAAACAACAATAACAATGCTGGACCAATTGAATATGAAACGATTGTCAGCACTTCCAAAGATCAAACTGCTTTTTCAATGGGCGTTTTGAAAAAACAATGGACTGAAAATGGTCGAAATTATTTTCATTACAAGTCTGATGGAAAAATTTCCAACGATGTTTCCTGGATTTCTGGTAAATATGAACAAGAAAAAAAGGATTCCAAGCATCAGCATTTAGAGTTGCATTATCACAAAGATCATCAGGAAAACAACCCACATTTTTATAATGGAATGTCCGCTTCATTAGATTATTGTTCGGATTGGTTTGGCAAGCTGCCCTTTGACACTTTAAAGTTGGTCGAATTTTCTCTTGCACAAGGCACCTATGCAACCGTAAATGGCAACCTAGTACCCTATTCCGAATCTCAATTTTTGTGTAATGTGGGGCACGCCAAAAACAAACATTTCAATTTTCCTTTTCATACCTCTGCCCACGAGATTGCGCATTTATGGTGGGGAAAGCGAGTTGATCCAGCCAATGTCCCTGGTGGAAAGTTAATTACTGAATCAATGGCAGATTACATCGCTTTGAAAGTTACGGAAAAATCCTATGGCTTTGACAAAGCACTAGAAATGCGAAGAACATTCTTAGATTTGTATTTAAAAGCAAGAACAGAATCAAAAAACGAACTTCCATTGATTTCGGCTGAATTGAATCAGGACTTTATCAACTATCAAAAAGGAGCTTTTCAAATTTATGCACTTTCCGAAATGATCGGAGAGGAAAATTTAAATGCTGCTTTCGCAAAATACGAAGCTGATCACAGATGGGCAGCACCTCCTTTTCCTACTTCGATAGATTTTGTTCAGGCAATTGCTGAGGTCGTGCCAGATTCTATGCAATATTTAGTAAACGATATGTTTAAAACCATTACATTGTACGACAACTCTATTGATAAAGTAAAAGTAACTAAAACTGACTCTGGTCAATTTGAAGCACAAGTGTCATTTAATATTGCTAAATATAGAGCAAATGAAATCGGTGAAAAGCGCTTTTCTGATAACGGTTTGGACTCTTTAAATTACAATCAAATCAACTCATTGCCATTGAATGATATTGTTCAGATTGGATTTTTCGATCAGGAAGATAATTTAATCGAAATGAAAACATTAGTGGCGCGTAATATTCAAAATACAGTATCTATAACAACAACTAAAAATGTATTTAAAGTTGTTGTCGACCCCAACTTGCTACTTATTGATACCAATTCTAAAGACAATAAATGGAAATTGAAGGATTAAATTATCGGAATTTTTCATTCTTATTTTTAGCTTTTCCTTCTTTCTTTTCTTCGAGCCATTTATCAAATCGAACCACTTCAAAACCAAGTGGGTCCCAATAAAACTCGTCTTTAGAAGCTTTTAGGTTTATTATATTTACAAATTGCAAATTAAATACTTTTTCATAATCATTAGGATAGCGAATTAATGTTTTAATCACTTTTAATATTAACTTTATCCTAATGATATTTTTATTTTTCTGTCTAAAAATTAAATGATTTAAGTTTTCAATTTTATATGATGCTTGCCCATACTCTTCTAAATCCAATAAACACAATATTTCTAAATAATGAATACCGAATAACCAACCAGATTTATCTTTTACCAGCTCTTTAACCGTCCCAATAATAGAAAGAGCTTCTGTTTTCTCTCCTTTTCTAAAATAATAAAATGCCTCATAAAGCAAAACTCTATTATTGTTGTATGAAATTTTCTGCCTTTTATGCTTTTTTAATTGATCTAAATAAAAAACGCATTTATCAAAAGTCTTTCTTTCAATACCCAACCTAAAGGCCAATTCCAAGTATCTAAATTCATTATGCGAATTGTGAGAAACTTTCGGCTTGATACATTCTTCCAAAGTAGTTTCTAGATCTTCATATTTTTTTGTTCTGTACTGAATGTTAGCTTTTCCAATTAAAAACCCAATCAACCTTTGTTCGCCATATACATCTGGTTGATTTTCGATCAATTCCAAAATGGCATTGTGATAAATTAACGAAGTATCAAAGTCTTTTTGAATTAAATAATAATTTGCTTGCATTAAATAATACCAATACCGCGTATTAGAACAGTTGGTTTCATCATTAATTTTTTCGGCATTCTCAATAACTTTGTCAATTGCTTTATTATTTTTTACTTTAATGTTGCTTTTAAAATTATCCAGCAAACCAATTCTGTAGGCGTACTCTTTCATTTTAAGCCCATTAGAGAGCTTCAACAACGTTTGGTCTAAGTCTTTTGAATAAGCATCAAATTCTTTCCATTTATTAAACATTCCAGAATTAATTCTCAAAATATCAAGGATCGCAATTTTTTCATAGAAAAAAGAAAACTGATTGGCTAAACTCAAAGCTTTTTTAAGTTTTATTTTCCCTGTTTCTCCTTCCCCTTTGTTAAACAACCACTCACCAATGATCAACAATTTTCTACATTCTAATTTCTTTTCAGGTATTCTATCATTGTACAGCATTTTATTATTCTGAATAAAAACTACCTTATAAACATCATCTGTTAACCTTTTCTTTAAATGAGAAAATTTTGATTTTTCTATCTTCCCATAAATATAAAGAGATCCATCTGCATCATTAATTTCTTTTTTTGCAATAATGTATTTCAATAATTTTTCTTTTAACTGTCTGTCGTTACCTGTAGTTATTTTAATTAAATCACGCAGTTTTTGAAGATCTCTTTTCCGAAAAAATGTTAGTATTCGCTTCAACTCT
>JAHDGP010000404.1 GCA_020627525.1 Bacteroidota bacterium | reverse complement strand
TTTGATTGGTACACCCATCATTTAGCGTTCCACCATCGGTAGTATAAATGTAAGCTCCTGCTTCTGAAACAGTAATGGTTTGAGTAGTGCCAGAAGGAATAGCCGCCTCATCTTTATACCATTGATACGAAGTATAACCCGCTTCGGCTTCTAAGTCCAACGTTTCACCCTGACAAAGTTGTGCAGGTTCAGGAGATGCATTGATAGTAATGGTTATACAATCACTGGCAATATCACAAGAGCCTGTTGCACAACTTCCCATTTCTGTTGCAATGACTTGATAGTAAGTAGTAGCGGATAAATCGGCAGGTGGAGTATAAGTATCAGAGGTAGCCCCTGCTATATCGGTCCAAGGTCCATCACAGGAGACAGTATTGGTTTGCCATTGGTAAGTCGAACTGCTACTGCTGGAGGTAACCGTCAAGTCAGACAAGGCATCACCTATACATATATTTTGGTCGTTACTTACTGTTATGATTGGGGTAATAGCTGTTTCAATATTAACAGTAACCGAAAACTGACCACATTGCGCTAAAGCATTGGAGCCATCAGAAAATAACTCAAAGGTACCACAAGCCATATTATTATTGATGTCAATAGAATTATTACAATCATTGAAATCTATTCCTGTGTTGGTGGCATTTGGTGTCCAACTTCCTTCACAAATGACTCCATTACAATTGAGTAAGTCTTGTAAAAAAATATTGGTAGGTATACTTAGGCTACAAAGTATGGTATCAATGACAATAGTAGAGGGATTGGGACAACATTCAACGGTAATTCCAAGCGTTTTGGCTTTCTGTCCACTACCAGAAGGTGGATTGGGAAAACCTGTACCAATATAATTTAAATCTGTATCAAAAATTGAAATACAATCTTCTTCAGCATTAGAGGTACCATTGGAGACATAAAGTAAACCCGAAGTTTCACTATAAACGATTCCAACTGCGTTAGAAAACGTTCCATTAGTGCCTGTTCCTCCATCATCATCAATAATTGATGTTGCCAACAATGTTCCAGCAGGACTGTATTTATACAATTGTGCTATATCATTAGAAAAAGAAGGAGACATGACTAGATAAATATTGCCATCCTCATCAGTTGTGATGCCATAAGGGTTCTGATTATCTGGCAAGAAGTTATCTCCAATATTTGGGATAGAAGTTCCTTCTGAAATAAAAGGTTCAATACAATTAGTGTTACCCAAATCATCAAGGGTTGTTGTAAATATTCCATTTGTATTAGTTCCAGTAAGGTAAATAACTTCTGTGATTGGATCAATGTATAGTCCCCAGTTGTTGGCAATCCCCTCAAAGCAAATATCATCAATAAAATCTCCAGTACAGAGATCATAAGCCTGTATTGCCGTTCTATCACTACGAGAGTTTGTAACCAAGATATTCCCAATATTACCAAAATTGGTTCCTCCATCATTAATTACAAATTCGCTTTCAGGAAAAATAGTCCCATCACAGCTCAGTTTTCGTATATCTCCACTACTTGTTTCTGCAATGTACAAGAAACCATTTAGGTCTGAATTTAAACCATGTGGGGACAAAAATTCATCATTTTGCATCCAAGGAGTCCCGATTTCTGTTAAAGTTCCATCATTTTCTACTTTGAATTTATGTACACCATCCAATTGTAGATCATTTAAATAAATATACTCTGTACAATCACAAGATTGTCCTTGAAGTGTGGGATTAGTGAAAAATACAAAAATAAGTATTAGCCCAAAAGTGAAGGTTTCATAGAATTTCATAAGTTATTTTTTTGTATGGAATAATGATTTTTTTTTGAAATTTTTGAGTGGAACAATGCTTTATTAATTGTTAAAAAATAGTGGGAAACATATCTTATTTTAAACAGATGTACGGCTAATAAAAATGAGAAGTTGGATTTTTGACCAGTCAAAAAAAAATAAAAGTTGTGTTTCATCTAGTAATTGTTACATGTAAATAATTGTTTATTAGGGCTTTGTGTTATATTAGTAGAGGTTTTAAAATAGATGAGTATTTTTTATCATAGCAGATTTTTAATACAATAAATCCTTTAAAAATTGTAAATTGACTTTTTACAATTGTTGCGTTATATTTATTTATAAATTTTTTAATAAGTTTTTTTAATAAGTTTTTGTTTGTATGTAGTCGGTAGCAGGTAGGTTCTTAAAACTTCTTGAGTTTATAACTATACTGTTTACACTGCTTTTTTATCTCCATAAATTTTAAAAACAACCATGAAAAGAGACACCAGCAAGTTATTTAAATTGGTAAAGAGCCTCACCAAAAATGAAAAACGATTTTTCAAACTTTACTCTAATTTGTATAATCAAGAGAAAGATAAAAACTATCTATTTTTATTTGAGCTATTGGATGAAATGAAAAAGTACAATGAAGAAGTGTTTTTGGATAAAATAAAATCAAGAATAAAATATAGTAACCTATCGCAAGTAAAGACTTACTTAAAACACCACATTTTTTTGTCCCTAAAGTTATTTCATCGCAAAAACTCAAAGGTTGTTCAACATTACGATGATATAGGATTAGCCAATTTATTGATTGAAAGAAAAGAATACGAAGAAGCCGAAAAAATATTGAATAAGATGTTGAAGAATCAAAGTAAGGAGAAAAATATTTCCAGATTGGCAGATATTCATTTGACGTTTTTTAAGTTGTCTCTTGCACGAGAAACCTTAGAGGAGTATTCGTATAAAGAAAATTTAGAGGTATTAAGGGCATTTGAGCGTTCATTATATACACACTATTGGCAATCTAAAACCTATTTAATTTTTAGTGAGTCAAGACTTTTTATTGCTGCTTCAAATTTTATGGATGTAGCTTATGAAAATCAACTTAAGACTTTTTTAGAGACACAGCTTCTAGTCATAGATAGTGAAAAAATAGAGGATACCAAAACCCAATCGTTTTATTTACATACAATGGTTTTGGTTTATGATATGTTGGGATGGAGAGAAAAAATGTTAATTTATGCTGAAAAACTATTCGACTTGTTGGAGAAAAATGAAGGTTTTTTTGATGATGAAAGCTATTGCATCACTTTCTGTACTTTAATGAAAGCTTATGCTTTGAACAAAATGAAAGTAAAATTATTTGAGATTGCTCAGAAATTTGACAATATAGTTGAAGAAAATCAGGAACTAAAACAAGCTTATCTAGCAGGCAAAATCCAACACATTTGTATTTATTATAATCTAGTTATTAAGGAAATACCTTCCGATTCTTTCCATTCTTTAATGGAGGAATATTTAAATGATGCTGTATCAGAGGTGAAATTAGAAACGTACATCAAAAATGTCCATTATATTGCAGTCATATATTTTGTTAGGAATCGGTACAAAGAAGCTCAAAAAGTATTGGATAAGGTTTGGTTAAAATATAAAGTGTCTGTAGAAAATAGATGTTTTATTCCCATTAATATATTGAATATATTATGTTACTTTGAATTGGGCAATTCAAATATAGCTCAAAGAGAATTGATCAATTTTAAGCGTAAACTACAACGCAATGATTTGTTTATTCCTGTTTTAAAGAATTTAGTACAACAGCTTACAGTCATCCTTCAAGAGTCCACTAAACCTACCCAAGAACCTTTTAAACAAATCATTCAGATTTTTGAAGAGAATCAAGAGCGAAAGTTTTTCAATTTTTATTTACATTTTTTCAATTTTTGGGCGAAAGAAAAAATAAAGAATACAGTTGTGTTATAATTTTGATCAGTTTTATTTTTTGGAGAGAAGGGTATTTGCTTCGTCGTGACGGGTCTCCCCGCTAT
>JAHDGP010000403.1 GCA_020627525.1 Bacteroidota bacterium | reverse complement strand
TTTGTTTTTATAATTATTTTGATTAACTTTGTATTGTTGGTAATCAAAAAGATAATACTTGCCTATGAAACTTGTCAAACAAACAAAACTCTTTTATCAAGATAATAAATCAGATAAAGTTTATGAGGTAGATTTATGTAATGTGGGAACCTCTGAGTATGTTGTAAATTTCCGTTATGGAAAAAGAGGAGGTGTATTAAAAGAAGGCACTAAAACAGATCTACCTGTAAGTTTATCAAATGCCCAAGAACTTTTTGAAAAATTAGTCAGTGCTAAAACCAAAAAAGGCTATTTAGAAGAAGGGACAAAAACAAAAGCATTAAAAACTACTTCTGCTCGCCCCAAACTAGACCGCAATACAGCCATATTGGGGCATCTACAACTTGCTGTGGAAAATCCTAAAAAGCAAGCACTAAAAAACTGGAATATCAAACGTGTAATGTGGCGAGCAGGAGAAGTAGAAATCAAGGAAGCTGTACCCTATCTAATCCAATTGTGTAATCATAAAGATGCATTGCATCAATATACTGCAATTTGGGCCATTGGTCGTTGTGAAGGGGGGCAAGAAGCTATGCCCGTTTTGCTAGAAATCATGCAAGGAGAATATGCAGCTATGGTTAAGCGTATGGCAGAAGAAGTATATCTTTCTACTGTAGATGTGCCTACAAGAAATGAATACTTCAAACAAGTTTTAAAAAGAATTTTGCCTGCGGTGCAAACAGAAATAGAGGAAGGAAATAAGGAAACACTTAATCAGATTTTGCACGAACTCGTTTTTAATCGCAAACAAAAAAGCTACAATTTTATTTACTTGCTTTATCAATTGGGTTTGTCTTATCCTCATGTACGTGCTTCAGTTTTAGAGCTGATGCATAAAATGCCTCTAGCAGCACCTCACTTTAGAACAGTTCGACATATTTTTAAAGCGGCAGAATATCGTCAAGATGCAGCAATGTTAGGAGTCTTAGCCAAGCGTTTTGAAAAAGAGAAAGAAGCTTTTAGAATTCCTCAATATGGTAATAGTATTTGGTTTGGAAGAAAGAGTGTTGATTTCAAAGAAGAGTTGAAAAAAGACAATTCTATATTAGCTTTTTCTAACAAAACAAAAAAATATTTTGTTCGCCGTGTTTGGAATACACTAAAAAGAACAGCAGACTTAGAAAAGGTGAATTATGTAAAAATGGCAGTCGGTATCTTACTTGCTTATAACGATAAAAAAGATAGAACAGCTCCTAAAGTTAGAAGAAATTGGTTTTGGGATAGAGTGAAGCGTAAATATACCAATACTGAAATTCATTTTGATAGCTATGCAGATTATACCACATTCAATAAAATTTTATATAGCAATAGCACGCGTTATAAATTCGTAGATGGAAAATTACAATGTACCAATGGTTATAAACCAGGAGATACTGTTCCAGCAGAAAGAGAAGAAGCTTATCCTGAATTGTGGGACAAAGCTCCTAAAGCCTATGTACATCTTCTAGCAGAATCTATGTGTGAACGTGTATCTGATTTTGCCTTGAAAAATTTTAAAGCTTGTAAAGAATACAGCAATCTTTTAGCTCGATTTGATAACAATTTAGTGGTTAAGTTACTAGAAAAACCATTTGCTAAAACAGCTCATTTTGGTTTAGACTTAGCAAAGGAACGATATAATAAATCAAATCCTGACAAGAATATTACATTAGTAATGCTTTCCAGTAAATTTGAAGATATTCGTCAACAAGCGAGTCAGTGGATTTCAGAAAACCATGATTTGTATTTTGCCGATAATGGATTTATTATGGGCATGCTTACTCATCAATTTACAGATTTGAGAAGTTGGATGCGTCAAGAAATTCCAATGATTGCTCCTAAGATGCCACAAATACAAAAAGAAGACTTAGTAGATAGGATTATTAAGCATATCCTTAGTTTAAGTGTGCATACAGATAACAATCAAACGGTAAGAGAATTAGCAGATACGTTATGGATTGGTTTTAGAAATGAATTGACCAGTATTGATTTGGAGGTGATTCGCAATTTACTAGCAGCTCCACCTAAAGGCAAAAAAGCCTTAGAAGAACGCCAAAATTTTGCTAGACAACTTATCTTGCAACACGAAACAACGGCTGATGAAATGCCAAATGACATTATTCAGACCTTACTCAAAATTCCAAGACCAATTATTCGACAAGTAGGAACAAATCTACTAAAAACATGCAAAGACGAAACCCTATTAGAAAAAGAAGCATTACTCGTAGAAGCTTGTACCTCACGATTTGAAGATGTAAGAAAAGCGGTTCGCCCTATCATTGCAAGGTTAATTACTAAAGACGAAGATTTTGCAGCAAGATTAGTAGAGAATTTTGTACCTGTTTTGTTAAGAAAAGAACGTTACGAAGGGCTGCATGACGATACTTATCGCCTACTTACAGAGACGCTAGAAAAACAATTATCTCTGGTAGAACGCTCCATGATTTTCCGATTATTGAATAGCGAACATATCAAAGCACAAGAATTGGCTGCGTTATTGTTAGAAAAATATATTCCCGCAGAAAGTTTATCTGTTCGTAACATTATTCGACTAGCAGACCATGAATTAATCAA
This sequence comes from Bacteroidota bacterium, assembly GCA_020627525.1. GTDB lineage: Bacteria > Bacteroidota > Bacteroidia > Chitinophagales > UBA2359 > JAHDGP01. The sequence continues at coordinate 1,224 of JAHDGP010000403.1, read as the reverse complement.
TGTGCGAAGAACTTGTTGGAAAATGTTTGAAGAAAATGTTTCTAGAATGCAATACGAGCGAGAAGATGCACTACGATTGTTGGATGCAAAATGGGATGATTCAAGAGCATTTGCTTTCAATTATTTTAGAGATAACTTTACAAAAAGAGAATGGACACCAGATTTGATTGTCAGTGTTTGTGATAGTGTGAGAGAAGATGTACAAGGATTTGGTCGAGAATTAATTACAAAATATTTTGAAGACGAAGATGGACCACAATATCTGTTAAAACTGAGCCAGCATCCTAAACCCGAATTGCAGACCTTAGCGGCTAATTACCTAGCTAGATTTGCAACAGGAGATATGGAAAAAATGAGATTTTTAGAACCATATTTTATTACCGTTTTATCTTTAGTAAATAAAGGTCGAACAGCGAAAAATAGAGTCCTACACTTCTTGAGAAATGAAGCCATGAATTCAGAAGAAGCAGCACAGTTGGTTGCTAGAATTATGACGAGATTATCCATGACAGTAGCCGTTGGAGATAAATCAGAAGCGATTGAATTAATGCGAGATATTCATGAAAAATATCCACATATTCAAATGCCAATTATGCTGCGTTCTATCGAAACGATTGGACAAGAATCATAATTTCCTTTACGGAGCATATTTCCAATGCTAAAAAACGGTTTTTTCATTCATCTTTTTATCAAAACACAATCAATATGTTATTTAATTATAAATATGGTGGTAGTTCAAATGTGTCTAGTAATGCAAAATCTACAGATGTTTCTTTTGCCCCAGATACTTTGCGTGAACCAACTTTTTTTGTAGGGCAACTCAATAAAAAAGTACCGTTTCGTGAAGCCATCTCTGCTTTGCATGATGTTGTGATTTCTGATATGCGATTCAAACCAAAAGACAAAACCGCTTACAAAGAATGGGCAAAACAACAAGAAGAAATTTGGTTAGCAGAATATATCGCAAAAGTGGCAGGGAATGTTGAAGAACTAGAATCAAGAATTAAGACGATTCGTACAGAAATTGATGATATTCGCAAACAGGAAAGAGAAGCTATGCAAGAATTTTGGACGGCACAGCGAGCCTTTTATGATTATACCTATCAAAAAGAACGAGATATATGGTACGTATTAGACCCCGTGATTACGGTTCACCCAGATGAATTGTTTTTTGAGTGCTTTAGTGAAGACGAATCTTCTTATGGAAAATTAGGATGCAATTAT
>JAHDGP010000402.1 GCA_020627525.1 Bacteroidota bacterium | reverse complement strand
AAATAATTTCTGCCTGATTATCAATATCAATTGGAGTCGTAAATGCATCTATTGTCACTTCAAAAGTTACAGTAGCTGATTGTCCAGCTGGAATCGTTCCAAGCGAAACCTCTAAAAAGGCTGCTGGTGGATAATCTTCCATTGGTACAGCAGAATTTGCCACGTAAGTTACGCCACCTGGAATTTCATCAATGAAACCAACATTGGTCGCATCAACTGCTCCGTTGTTTGTTATTACTATTGTATAGGTAATGGTTTCATCTGCTTCATAAAATGTACCATTAACTGGCAAAGAAACCGTTTTTTCAACATCCAAAATCGGTAATTGTAAAAATGCATTGTCAGATTCTTCAGGAAGTGCATTTCCACCAGATTCGGATGTTTCAGCATTTAAAGTAGCTGTATTACTTATTTGAGCTAAATTATTTGTTTGAGATGGATTTATTTTAACGGTAAATTCAAAACAAACAGGTCCTGAATTATCCAAAGACGTTCCAGCATCAGCAGTAATATTTACACCAGAAGCGTCAAAAGTATATCCATTAGGAATATTTGTTGCAGTAACAGAACCCAAATCATAAATAGTAGGATCCAAAACATCTTCAATTACGATATTGTAAGCTGAAACGGCTTCTGAGTTTGAAATGCATAATTCAATTGTCACTACATCACCAACAGGACCTGACATTGTTTTAGCAATTGCCAAGTCAGGAAGGTTTACCGTAACTGTAGCGTCATCAGAAACACTTTCGCCATTGAAATTCCAAGAAGCATTGTTTTGCAAAGTGGAACCGTCAGAATTGTTGGCATCTACCTGAACGGTATAAACTATTATAATTGTTTCCTCTTGTCCATTGTTGATATTGGTATTGTTAGAAACATCTCCAAAATTGATATTCAAACTAGAAGCAGTAGATGGAAATGCACCTAAAGAAGTGGTCAATCCAGCACTTGGAATAATATTGTCAACTGACACAAATGTCATTCCTGCTGGCAAGTTATCCATAAAATCAACGTTAGGGCTTGTACCTTCCGGAATCGTTATGGTAACTGTGTATTCCACCAACTCTCCAACTCCGACCTCCCCTGTCGACGGAGAAGAAACTATCTTTTCAATTATAGGACTGCTTACATCTACAAACGCAGGATCACTTGTAGCACTGCCACTTTGTCCATAAGTTACTTCAGCAGTATTGGGTACTTGATCTCCTGCAACAACATCATCCCCCAATGCACAAGTCAATTCAATTATGATTGATCCTGTTCCAAAAGAAGAAGTAGTTTGCAAAGGAGTAGTAAGGGTAACTTCACCACCATTAGAAGTATACGGAACTGTAATAAAGGCATTATTCTCATAATAAACAGTATCGACTGCACAATTATCAATCAAACCTGATGTTGCCAAATCTGTAATAACCACATTATTCGCTTGGGCATTTCCAGTATTTTTTACAATTATTTGATAATTTACTGGATCACCAGCATCGAAAGTTTCTCCAGGTTGCGTTATTGCTAGTTTAGAAATTTCCAATTCAGCATCTCCCAAAGAAAATATTTCACCAGTAGTATTTTGAGAAGTAAAGCCACCACTATTTTGAGTAGAAGCAAACAAAAGATTTGTTTGATCTCCAACTAGTGTAGAACTTGGATCGACAGTCAGTGTTAAATTTACGACTAGGCATTGTGTGTCGGTTGCAGCACTTGTTAAATCTCCAAAATCCAGAATAACATTGTTGCCAGAAGTTGAAAAATTTATTGGAGGATTGTAATCACTCGTTGCATCAATGCTGACATTAGCAGCTGTAGGAGTTACAAATACATTGTTTGGCAAAACATCTGTCAAAGTAACTGCATTTGCATCACCCGAAGGCAAACAAAGGCTCAATTGGAATTGTACTTGATCTCCTGGCTCATAAGGACCTATTGTTAACTCCGTTTTTTCTACAATTGCATCGCTGATAGTGATTGACTCATTGTTAATATCCAAACCTGTTCCACCCTCAACCAAAGTATATTCTCCAACTACACTATTGTTTAAAATATCATTTGCCAATATTGGATCTCCAGAAGTATAACTTTGTTCCACTTCTAAATCATAGCATATTGAACCGTCAAATCCTGCTAAATTTGAACCTCCATAAGTTGCGACTAGGTCAAAAGCTAAATTTGTTGTTCCATTTGAATTTGCATTAATTGTGGGAACAACCACAGGGGAAACTGCATTTCCACCTGAATCGACTATTGTCACGCTTCCAGGAACCAATTCCAAACCATCGGGAACCACATCTGTTAAAAACAACTCCGAAAAATTAGCATAATCAGAAATTTGAAACGAAATACAGTAATTGACAATATCCCCAACATTTTGGTCAGCAACACTGTTTGAGGATTTCTGAACAGAAACATAATCCACCTGAATCGAAGCATTATCAGAAACAGAAACATTGTTCCCATTTACTGTGACTCCAACATTTACCTGATTCGTAAGAACTTGATTCAATCCTACTGCGGGATTACCAAAGTTTGTCACTTCAACTTGATAGGTTATTACAACCTCGCCAGTAATTGGATTACCAGATGGGCAAGAAATATCTATTGTTCCACCTGCTCCAGTTGGTTCAGTTATGTTACATCCCAAAGGCGTGCCTGCCCCATCAGAAATAGTGAGGGAACCAGCAACATAATCAAGTTCAGGCGGTAGCACATCTGAAATAGATAAATTATCTAAATTGTTTGCTGAAAAAGTAATTGAATATTCAACTATTTGACCAGGAGTAGCCTCACCATTATCAGGAGCATCACTACTTTTCTGTAAAAAGAATACTTGTGCAGAAACCTGGTTTCCTAGAAGAATAAAGAAAAATCCGAGGAGGTAGATAAGTTTTTTCATAAATTATGCTTGGTTTGGGGTATATTCAAAGAAATAGATCTAGTTAATGATTATTTTTATTTACAAAACATTGAAAATGCATTGTAAAATGTACAATTGGGAATATATATAGTCATAGTTATTTCATTTTTCAATAATTGAACCGAAAATGACATTTCGCTTAAGAAATTGAAATATTTCCATATTTTTTTAACAATTTGATTAAAACAGCAAAATCCTTAGGCAATTCGGAACTAAATTCTATTTGATCCAATTTTTTTGGATGTACAATGGACAATTTTGCTGCATGCAAAGTCAGCCGATTCATAATTGGTCGCTCTTCCTTCTTTTTCGATTGATTGTATCTTGACTTAAACGAGGATAGATAAATTCCATTAGGGTTACCGTATAAAGGATCAATCGCCAATGGATAACCAATAGAGCTAAAATGTACTCTTATTTGGTGCGTTCTTCCAGTTTTAATCTTAACAGATACCGCTGAAAATTTATCAAGCGTATCTAACAAGTGATATTCTGTAAACGCATTTTTTCCATTAGGATCAATTTTCATTCTACCAGCTTTGTTCTTATCTAAACCAATCCTATCTTCAATGATCCCTTGTGCAGGTAAATTGTTGCCTTGAACAAGTGCAAAGTAGTTTTTATTTACTGTTCGCTCTTCAAATTGCTTACACAGGTGAGCATGTGCCTCTTTGTTTTTTGCAAAAAGGATTATTCCACTGGTATCCCTATCCAATCTGTGGACTGGGAAAACCTCTATTTTAAAAGAACTCTGTAAAATATTATAAACATTGGGTAAATCGGTGTCAAATCGGTCTGGAATACTTAAAATAGTTGCTGGTTTTTCAACAACAACAATATCCTCGTCTTCGTAAATGATGGACAGAAGTTTTTTAAAGTATTTACTCATAGAATTTAATGATAATAA
>JAHDGP010000401.1 GCA_020627525.1 Bacteroidota bacterium | reverse complement strand
ATAGAAGGTGTTTTGTCTAATAAAGCCCTTAAAGAGTTTGAACAAAATTTACTCGAAATTGAAAAAAAAATTTATTCAAAAAAAGAATCAACTTATAGCCTAAGTGAACTAATTGATATGTTTAAAGTTGTTCCAGACTATGAGGAGGAGTTAATTGCAGGCGTGACCAGAAGTGCAGACAAATTGAGAGTTGTTAATCCAGGTAATGGAAAAAATTTTGATGTCGAAATAAAGTTTTTGCTAAATATCGGTGCACCAGAAAATTTAACGGTTTGCATAGAAAATAGTAATGAGGATACGGTTGGAGAATATTATATCAATGAAGGAAGTAAAGAACTTTCTGTGAAACTTACAGACTTCTTACCTGGCAGATATTATTGGAAAATATTTGGTGATTCAATTGATTTGTTTTTGGGCTCCTTTTTCATTAGGATCGATTTAATGCCAGACGTTGTACTTTGACTTTGCCAATCATTTACTTAAAAAACTAAAGCGGAAAGTATTCACTTTCTTTTTATATGTTGATATTATTTTATAATTTCGTTTATTGCATTTGCTAATTTAAACTTAAATTAAAATGAATATTACACTTAAACAGGCACAGGCAGCGGTTGCAGCAGCCATTAAAAAATCAGAGGAAATGGGTGTTAAAATGGATATTGCCGTTGTCGATAGTGGTACCAATCTTACCGCATTTGCAAGAATGGACGGAGCTTGGTTGGGATCGATTGATATCGCAATGAAAAAAGCACGTACTGCCAGATATTTTAATATGAATTCTGGTGATATTGGAGGGCTTTCACAACCTGGTGGACCGCTTTACAATATCGAACATTCAAACGGTGGTTTGATTTCTTTCCCTGGTGGTGTGCCAATTAAAAACGGTGATGGCGAAATTATCGGAGCAATTGGTGTTTCTGGTAGTTCTGTTGAAGATGACCACGCTGTAGCACTTGCAGGAGCAGAAGCGGTTTAATGGCTTCTTTCACTATTTTCCATTGTAGGAAAATACAATTGTATCTGACTCACAATGATTGAGTTACTTAACAAATAAAATTTTTATCAGAAATACGGTACTTAATAAAACAAGTCAGTTCAGCAAAGCTGAACTGACTTTTCTTTTTTAACCTCTATTCAGTACAACAGCCGACTAGAGGCGCACCCAACATCGTACAACAAAACATTTTGCTGCTATTTTAGTTTTAATAGGTAATGAACTAACGGAAAATTTGTTAATTTCGGAAAATACATTAAAAATGAGCAAACAGCGAAGCATAAAACGGATCATCAAGGCGATGAAAGTCAATATGGGGGGAATTATACTGGATCAAGCATTGCCAGTACAAGAAGTTGACAAAATTGATCCTATCCTTTTAGTGCATCATCTGAAAGATAGATTTCCCGCTGGCTCAAAACAACAAGATGTGGGAGTGCCACCACATCCACACAGAGGCTTTGCTCCTGTTACTTTTGTTTTCAAAGGTGGTGTGCACCATCGCGATTCGATGGATATCAGCAGTGTGATTTATGAAGGTGGAACACAGTGGATGCACGCGGGAAATGGCATTGTACACAGTGAAAGACCAGCAAAAGAAATAGCTGCAAAAGGTGGAGAATGGGAAATCATTCAATGGTGGGTGAATGTTCCAGCAAAATACAAAATGACAGAGCAATCGTACAAGCCCCTCACTTATGATGAAACGCCTGTCGTGCTCTCTGACGATAAACTGGTTGAGGTGGGTGTTGTGTCAGGATCACTAAATGGCGTACAAGGAAAAATAGATACTTATTCACCTATCTTATCATTGAGAATGGTTTTTCAAAATGGAGGGAAAATAAAAATACCGATTCCAAAAAGTTACAATGCATTTATTTATCTTTTAGATGGTCAGTTGACTGTAAATGGAGATCAAGAAGCTAAGGGAAAAGATTTAGTTTGGTTGGAAAACGATGGTGATTTTATCAATCTTGAAGCCTGCGAGGATACAAGGGCTATCATATTATCGGGCGAACCAATTAATGAGCCAGTTGCAACTTATGGACCATTTGTGATGAACAATCAGTCAGAAATTTTGCAGGCAATGAGAGATTATCAGAAAGGGGCAATGGGTGTTTTAGAAGAAAAATTTGATTAAAATGGAAAGGAGAAAGTTTATAAGAAATACAGGTTTGGGCATAGGTTCTTTTTTATTGATGCCTTCAATTGTCAATGCGGATATTTTGGGGACAGCAAGTCAGAGCCAAATAATTCCGTTGGCAAAATTATCTGGTCAAATTCGACATGGTGCTTTGATTTTGCCACAAGTTGGATACAAAAATGAAATGATTGCTTTTGATTGGTTGGATGATATTACTAGGAATGTTTTTTATGAAAACGGTTTTAAAGCAAGCCCTGATGAGTCAGACTTAGAAATAGTTTCTATTCTACTAACCGATCCTCAAACAGGTGATCCCGAATCCATTCAAGTACAAAGAAGTAAAAATGAAGTAACCATTCTCTATGAAGATTTGGAATGGAGTGTGAAACCACAAGAGGGTATTCAGTTGCTTGTAAATGCAGAGGAAGAGGGCTTTTTAAAAATACATTTTGGAGAGATTCAAGCAGGAAAACAATTAGAATATGAAGTAGATGGACAACAAGAATGTTATGTGCATTTATTGAAAGGAGCTGTTACTGTTCAAAACCAAGAATTGAAAAGTGAATACGGCTTAGGCTTGACGATTGATAAAAATATTAATTTTGAAGGACAAGAGTCAAGTCAGTTTTTAATTTTGAGTAAAATATAACTTACAAACCCCGAAAGGATAAAATTTTAAGAATATGGATCAACCAAAAATTGCGGGCAAAGCGCCCATTCCAATAGACCTTGTAGAAGGTGAAACTTATGCTTGGTGTACTTGTGGTGAATCTTCAAAGCAACCATTGTGTGACGGAGCCCATAAAGGTTCTTCATTTAAGCCTTTAGTATTTAAGGCAGAAGAAACCAAAACAGCCTATATGTGTACTTGTAAACAAACAGGTAATCCAGGCTTTTGCGACGGAGCACATAAGAAATTAGATTAGATTCTATATCAACAATCCCATACGATTTAAAAGTTGAAATTTTTCGTTATTCAACTTTAACAAGACCATCTTAAGGGCTTTATTTATAGTGGATGAAAATATGAAATCATTTATATTTTCATCCACTAATATTTTATTCAATGTTTTAATAATCTCGTCATCAAACAAAACTTTTTTGAGGTCTACTCGATACGATTTTTTTGAAGTAACCAGTTCAATCGTCTTTAGCGTATGCGTATCTGTTACTACAGAGTAATTGAGTATTGCTAATCGACCATTGCTCAACTTTATAAAAGCTTGAATTATTTCTAAGTAGGCTTTTGCTTCTTCAAAATATTCAGGATCATCAATAGCTGTAATGAAATACTCTGATGTCTGTAAAAGTTCAGCTAAGCACTTTCTATTATCAAAGTAATGAGTATTGCCATCATTTATTTTGCCAAAAAATTCCTCTGAAGAATAAGCTATCGGAAAGTCAATTTGATCTTTAAAGTGATAGTATGCTCTTTTTGTATTGTAACAGATTTCTAGTTTTTGATTGCCAGTTTTCTTTTCGGCTATAACAGGTATTTCTTTGTCAGAACTAAAATTAGTAAGCCTGAATGTGCCCCAGTAATGTGCTTCAAACTTTACTTTAACAAGTGATAGTTTTAAAATGTTAGATATATTTGCGAGTTCAATATTCATTCAAGAAGCATTTCACAATTTTAAGTAGGTAAGCATAAATGTTGGTCACTTTTGATCTAGGGTATTTTTTCGATCTACAATCGGACCGTTTTCTATGGT
>JAHDGP010000400.1 GCA_020627525.1 Bacteroidota bacterium | reverse complement strand
TTTCTTTTCTCCTTTGGATAGGACAAATTCACTTTCATCTGTATAGAAAGCAGGAGAATCATAAGTATCAAAAAACTGAATATCAATGATCCTAATAGACTCTTGAGAAACATTTTCAATAGTAATTTGCTGTGTGGAAGGCGATACTTCGTTTACTGTTCCAAAGTCAAGCTGAGGAACATTCGTTATTAGAGATTGGCTAAAAATTTGCTGCAACCCAAATAGAAAGAACAATAAAACAAGTGAAGAGGAGATCTTGCTAAACATCAATGATAAAAAACCCAAATTTAAAAAATCTAAAAAATTAATGGGAGGAGTTTTATTCCTCCTACGTTTTTTAGACTCAAAAGTTATTAAAAGTAATGCAATATATAACTTTAATTTCAGTTGTAATTCAATTTTAGAACAAAGTATGCAATAATCTTTTCTAAGCGACAATTTAGTGTTAGATAAAATTTTAAGTTTGCAGTCCAATTATTTTAAATTTATGATCATTATTAATAGAATTTTTGCCAGTTTATTTTTGGCTTTAGTTATTCAAATTTTGGCAGTTGGTCAAAATACTGAGAGAAAACATTTGGTCGAAGTTTTTTCCTTGGTGTGGTTGGTGTCCAAAATTACGATATGGATACTTTATTGGAGAACCGAGATGATTTTATTTCGGTTGTCATTCATTGGGATGACGCTCTTTCATTTGATGATGGTGATGAAGTGATTGGTGCATTTGCAAATGGCTCTCCCTCTGCTGCTTTTAATAGGGTGAAGTTTGACTTTGCCTATTCGGTCGGTTTTACAACGGACGGTTGGTCAGTTGCATTGGATCATAATTATGGAAGTATTGTACCCTTTGATATAGCGATTGATAACATTTTTGATCCTGAAACGAGAACGATTAAAGTTGATTTAGCGGTTACTTCTAATGCAGTAATATCTGGAGATTATAGAGTGAATTGTTACATCGTTCAAAAGGAGTTTTCAGATCCAGACAACCCATTGTATTTTCAAGCAAACTATTTTAATCTAGTTGAAGGCAGTCCATTTGAAGGGACGGGAGATTTTATTAGAGATTATAAATTTAAAAATGTTACGCGTGCGATGTTAGGAGGAGCTTGGGGTTCAACAGGAGTGATTCCAAATACAACCGAAAACAATATGGTTTACAAAAAACAATACGAATATACTTTGGAAGAAAATTATAATTTTGAGAATTTTAAGATTGTAGGAGTTGTTCAAAATTTTGAGGAGGATGTCACTAAAAGGAAAATCTATAACGCAACCGAACAAAATGTAAAATTACAGGAAGAAGAACCAGTCATCCCGCAAGATACCATGTCAACCGATACAATGGCTGTAGATCCGAATACAGGAATAGATTTTATTACAGAAGAAAAAACAATGGATATTTTTCCAAACCCTGCCAGTGATTTAATGAAAATAAATGCACCTTTCGAAAATTACGAAAATGTAAATATCGAACTGTTTGATTTGACTGGCAAAAGCTATTCAAGATTGACATTCGATTATTTAGAAGAAAATACGTTTGAAGTTAAAATTCCTGCTGATTTGCATCCTGGCTTGTATTTTATAAAGATGGATGACGGAAATGAAATTGCAGAAGGAAAAGTTTACATTTTACAAAAGTAATTTTTTATACGAATTTGAATATATAATGTCGTATTAAACAACCTTTTCAATTGTCGCGTGCACATTATTGCGATATTCTGTGGATGATTTTTGGTTTGTCCAAGGGGTTTTTCAAAGGCTTACTAATTGGATGTCTTAAAATGAAAGAAATTTTTGGTAAATTCCAAATTGAAAAAGTAGCGATTAAATTGCGTGGCATTATTACTGCTTACACAAATTGTATTGTTCAACTATATCGGAAACTTTGTATTGTTTTAGATCAATATTATTGAGTTTTTCGGCGATTGCTTTGCAAGTTTTTAAAAATTCTGCCAAGTCGGTATCAAAAGTTTGTATGGAAGGCGTGAATAACGGTTCCTTTTTCTTCTTAAAAATGTAATTTGTTGAGCCTTCAAAATTAAGTTTTGCAATGTCTTCAGAGTCTTTCATTACATTTCGCCTTTCTCCTTTAGAAGAGGAAAAACTTTCACCGTGGGCAGCAAGATTGGACGTTCCAGCACCAGTAAAGTAGAGGTAAGAATCTATGTAAGGACCTTTGATTAATTCAATCAGGAAGACGTTTTCTTTGAATCCACCACCAGCAGCTTTCAACTTCAGCGTGTTTGAAAATGATTTTAATTTGATTTTTTGCTCCCTAAACCTAAAAACAACCTCTTTTATTTTGTCTGGTGTTAATTTTAATTTTTCACCAGTCAAAAGCTCACATTTAACAGTTTGTTGAATTTTTATAAAATCAATAAAATATTTATCGACAATGGGAATTTTCAAATCTGCCTTCACAGTATCATTATCATTGGTAACGAAATACCCTTGAATGACCTTTGCATTTATGGTTTTACAAGATATAAAAAGTACAAAAAGAAAAATACGTCTAAATTGATTGAATGATGGGGTGTACACACTATATTTATTGATTGCAGTGAAATTACATCAAATAAGTTGGAATGGCAAGTGTTGGGGTTATGATTTGAATCTAACATAGTTGCTGTTACAACTTTATCTTCAACTCCAGATTTCCGCCTAAGCCTAATTCAACAATTTTTTTTAATGTTGAAATTCTAGCTTCTTTGATATCATTATCAGTTTCGATGTTTGCGCAAGAATCGTTTGAAGGAAAAATAACTTATAAAGTTGATATTGAATTCAATGAGAAAAATCATTATCTGAATGACTATTTTTCTAAAAAATGGGGAGCTACTATGAAGGGTTTTCATTACAAATTAGGTTTTGGTAAACGGATTTATAAAAATTCGCTAAATGTAAGTTAAATGCTGCATGTTTTTACGTTGAACTTTTATTTATTATAAATGTTTATATTTATAGTGAATTTAAACATAATATTAACCATTTGGTTATTATAAAATCGTGTATATGAATTTAAATACAAATGATATAAAGATGGATATTATCAACATTATTTCTAAGATTGATGATGCGGATAAGTTAAAACGTATTTATAAGAACATTGAACAGGACAACGTCGAATCTGACCTTAAACCTAATATTCAAGATTCTTTTGTGAAAATTACCGAAGGGCTTTCTTTTAAGCAAATATTAGAGGAACAAAATTATGAACCAATTACTTATGAAGAGTTTAGAGTAATAGCAGATCAAATAAAATGGGATCATTCTTTAGAAGAATTGTTAGAAGTATTGGATTAAGATTAGAGAACTATGAATTATTTATTAGATACGAACATCATCATAATTTATGGACGAGATTCTGATACTTCGAAAAGAATTGAAGAAAAGTACAATCTATTCGATTCACAAAACAACCTTGCTGTTTCAATTGTTACATTAGGAGAAATAGATGCGTTTGTTAAGAAAATAGGAATTGGAAAGGAACGTCAAAAGAAAATAGAATCGTTGATATCAAGACTAGCCAAAGTAAAATTAAATTCTAAAGAAATCATATCTAAGTATGGAGATATTGATGCTTACAGTCAGGGTAAGCTTCAAAAAAAGGGAAAATTTTCTGCCAGAAATATGGGGAAAAATGATATTTGGATTGCAGCAACAGCAAGTGTATATGATTTAACAATGCTAACAACTGATAAGGACTTTGATCATCTCAAAGACGAGTATATCAAGTTAGAGTACATTGATATTGAAAAATTTAAATCCAATAAACAATAAGTATCCCCTACCTAATTAAAGTAACATCTCCCATATCTTCTTCCGTTTGTCCGTCTTCGTAAACCACTTTTA
>JAHDGP010000399.1 GCA_020627525.1 Bacteroidota bacterium | reverse complement strand
CACTTTTTTTAATGACATTTCTTCTTATGTTTTAATTGTACAAACATACGATGACACCAAGGAACGGCATTCAATTCATTCTTGCACTAAAGCATTAAATCATTGTAACATTAAAGCATTGACAAAGCATTTCTGATAACTAAAGTGATCTTGACACATAATTTATATCAGGTTATGTTTGTGATGTATTAGAGTAAAAACTATGTGAAGCAACGTTAATTATTAACCTATAAATTCATCATTATGTTATCCGTGAAAACCAAACAACCGACAAAAACAGAATTGAAAAAAATCAGTTTGTTAAGGAATCAAACGCTTACGAGTAGTAATTTTTTACAGACACTCATGTTTCCCAATATTAATGGAATTACGAACTGGGAAGAGTTAGAATGCCTCGGTTACAATCCAGAACTTTCAAGAATTGAAGCAGTTGTTAATATTAAAAGAAGTGCTGGATATTCGGGGAATATGTGCAATATTGGTTCTCCTGAATTTGTCAGATTTTTTATTGACTACAATGACGGAAATGGTTTTGAAGACTTGGGTTTTTCTAGCTTTAGAGCTTTTGATATTTCTGATGCTCCTCCTGGTCAACAACATCCGATTTCCAATATGGTCTATAAAAATATAGATGTTTCTGGAAAGAAAAAGTTTTGTAACAATGAAGTAATCGTTACTTTAAGAGCTGTTCTAAGTTGGAACGCAATCCCCTCAAACGATCCAAATCAAACACCTGTTTATGGAAACGTTTTGGATGCAGAAGCAGTCTTAAAGCCTTTTAAATTGAATTTTCAATTTCCTGCAATTATTGTTCATTCACAGTTGAATGAATTTGTTGAGGAAAACAAAATTATCAATGAAAATGCGAAAATAGATGTGAGTGCATTTATTAAAGAAAACTTGAAACAAGATATTTCTCCTAGCAGGGCAATTGCACAATTGATGACAACAACAAATGCATCTGTAAGCAACGATGATTTTATTTCTGATATTAAAAATATTGATCTTTCAAATTTAGGAATCAACTTTGATGATTTGCTAATTGATCTTGGAAAAAAAGATTTTAACGTAGATTTTGAAGAAATTGTTTCTGTGGGATTAAATTCAGCGGAAGATACCTTTGGGGCTGTTATCAATATTAAAAAACCAATTGGGTATGGAGGCAGTTTGTGTAAAAATGGTAGCTTAGAATATGTTAGCTTTTTTGCTGATTTTAATGGCAATGGTACCTATGAAAAATATTTGGGAACTTCTAGTGTGAAAGTAAATAATATTCAAAGTATCCCGGCTGAAGGACTGAAATATGCGGTCTTTTTAAAAACAGATTTACATCAATACTTGAAGGAATGTGGTGACCCGCAAATCATAAAAATCAGAGCGATTTTGTCTTGGGCAAATGCACCAGATCCCACAAATCCTAATCAAGATGTTGCTTGGGGAAATCGAATGGATGTTTTGGTTCGGTTGAGAGCGAAAAGCAATACTCAAACTGGTATCATCTATTCGATAGGCAATGTTAAAACAGATAATATATCTAGCTCAGGTTTGGCTTATCCAGGGGGAAACAATAATAGAAATAACAACCGTCCGTGGGGTGGAATGATTACAGTTAAAGGTGGTATTGATATGAGTGGTCTGCCAAGTACAACCAAATACCGTGTTGAATATTCTAAAGATGGCAATGATTATTTACCGGTCACTACTACTCAAAAAATCACAACAATTGATTTTAATAATTCTAATCCTTTCAAGGAGGAGACTTTGACAGATGGAAATGGATGGTTCCCTTACCTTGCCAATCATGATGAAAATAATCTGATTGTAATTTATGATAACGTTTTGGCAACTTGGCCTTCTCACAATTTTGAAGGGGATTATTTTATAAGAGTGAGTTATACAAAGGACGATCCAAGTCTAAATACAGCCAATATTCAACACAGTGCAGCTATAAAAATTAAATTAGACAATCGCAGATTTAGAGTCAACAATGCGTTCGATGCCAACAATATTTTGGACGCCAATTTAGATGTAGATATGACTCTTGACGGAGGTGTTTGCAAAGTTTATGAGCAAGGTGCTTCAATTACAGGAAGAGTAAAAGTGAAAGATGCATATTATGGTGGATATAATTTACAGGTACAGCCTGCGTCTCAAATAATTGATTCGGGTGGTTTGGTAAACTATGCACCTGGAGCGGTATTGAATAATTCTTCGATTACTGAAACTGGACCACTCAATGAACCATTCAGTATTGATACAGGTAAGTTGCAAAAGTGTGGATACACATTGCGCCTTAGAGGCTATGAACGCACAATAATTAACAACAGTCATCAGTTTCCCATCGGTGATAAATACATAGGTTTTTCCGTTAAATAAAAATATTCCCCAGTAATATTAAGTTAAGAATTTAAAGACAATCTCAGAAATGGGGTTGTCTTTTTTGGTTGGGTCGAAACGTCGCTTCGACTGTGCTCAGCGACCGATCGTTATTGAACTACTGCTACACTTCTCAGCGACCGTATGCTTTTAAGAAGATTCTCATCATTGAATCATTAATCCGATTAAAGGATTGAATCATTAATTCCATTAAATATTAATCCCTAACTTTACATTGATAATCCAATAGTTTCAATGAATAATAAAAAGAATCCTGTTGTCATCATTGGTGCAGGACCAGCAGGTCTGGCAATGGCGGGAAGACTTAAAAAATTAGGTATGCCCTTTTTACTATTAGAACAAAATGATAAAATTGCTTCCGCTTGGCACAATCATTATGATAGATTGCATTTGCACACAGTTAAGCAGTTTTCTCATTTACCACATTTGCCTTTTCCAGAAAGCTATCCGCAGTACGTTTCGCGTTTAGATCTTATTCGGTATTTTGAAAACTATTGTAAGGAATTTGATATAAACCCAAAATTGAATGTTAGGGTAGAGGCTATAAAAAGAGAAGGTAGTCAATGGAAAGTTTTAACTAAATCTGCTAAGTTTTTTAAAACAGATCATGTAGTTGTGGCAACTGGTAGTAACAGAGTGCCAAACATTCCAAGTTGGGGAGGGCAAAATGTATTTACTGGAACGATGCTGCACAGCAGTATTTATAAAAATCCAAAGCCATTTAAAGGTAAAAAAGTATTGGTTGTCGGTATGGGTAATTCAGGTGCAGAGATTGCCTTGGATTTGGCTGAACACAATGTTGAGGTGTCTTTATGTGTGCGGAACCCTGTGTCTATAGTGCCAAGAGATGTTGGTGGTCGCTCAGTTCAATTGACTGCGAAAAAACTAGAAAAACTGCCTTTCGGTTTGGGCGATTGGCTGGGAGCGCAAATTCGTAAAATTGTTTATGGGGATTTGACAAAGTTTGGACTACCTATTTCAAAAATGTATCCATCAGTATTGGTCCGTGAAACGAGAAAAACGCCTGTTATTGATATTGGAACAATAGATGCGATAAAGGCAGGTAAGATTGAAGTGGTGGGTGCCATAGAACATTTTATAGCTAATGGTATTGTTTTTCAAAACGGAGGCGCTAAAAATTACGATGCTGTTATTTTAGCAACGGGCTACCGAGCTAAGTTGGGAGAGTTTATAGAAAACTTAGAGGGTTTGTTGGATCATTATGATTTGCCGAAAAGCCCAATTGCAGAAAATGACGCTTTTAGGGGTTTGTATTTTTTAGGCTTTGATAATTATAAGTTAGGTGGTATTCTGGGGACAATTTATAATGATTCTGAGTTGATTGCAGAGTTTATTCAACAAGAAATTAAGTAGAATGTGTCTTTATTTTAACTGCTGTATTTAGTACGATAAGGTATAAATTCAATTTTTAATTGATGATTGGAAACTAACCCTATTTATTGTACG
>JAHDGP010000020.1:8395-23458 GCA_020627525.1 Bacteroidota bacterium | reverse complement strand
AGAAACCGAATAAACAATTAAATATATTTAATTATTTTATTCCATTCTACACACAATGAATTTATTATTTTGAATATTTATTGATTAAAATATTTTGCTTTAATTACACTTCGTAAGCATTTTATTTTACTAAAAAATATAGATAAGAGTTAACACAACACCCTTTGCATTTTACAAGTGCAATACAACACACGTATTATGTCATTTGCCGAAATTGTTTGTGCCAAATGCGATCTAATAAACAAGCTAACAAGTTGCTCCAATTGTGGCAGCGAAGACCTAACTATATCCAATAATGAAGAGACCAAAAAAATAGAAAAAGTCGCATGTGGAAAATGTGCAAATTCTTTTTCTAAAATAAAATGCGAACGGTGCAGTGCGGATGTCTACTTAGTAACTGCTAAAACTAAAAGTAAGTCTTTTTTTGATTGGCTTTTTGGATACAAGGAAACGCCACAAGGAGTTGCTGAAGAAAATCTTTTTATATGGCTACTTCTTGCTTTAGCTGCTTTATTTATTCGTTGGATATTAATTTAATCCAAAAAAAAATCAGAACACCAATAAACTGATGTTCTGATTTCTATTTTTTAAATATTAACGCTAATTATAAAGTTTCTGTATAATCTCCATCTTTAGGTTTTAAGTCTCCAGTGATAATCATAATAAGGTCAATCAAAGCCCAAATACCAAAGCCACCAAGTGTTAATAGTTGGATAATTCCCGCTATTGGGTAACCTAAGTAAAATCTGTGGATACCCAATACTCCAACAAAAATTACCAACAACAAAGCTACTAATTGACTTTTTCCTTTTCCATTTGCTTTAGCTGCTTTTCTAAGCTCTTTCTTTTGTGCTTTGATACTTTTTCTAAGTTCCTTTTTTGTCATTGCTCCAGCCGCTACTTCGTCTGCTACTTTTACCTCTTTCGCAAATGACGTAATTGAACTTTTTTCAGAAGTAATTAGCGCATTTGAAGTTGAAGCCACTAGTGTCTTATCAATATTGTCTTCTATTTTATCAATATCCTTGGTATAGAATGCTGTATTTATAATACTTGGATTAGAAGTTGGTTGTCTCAACTCAATTGTTTCAGAAACAGAAGCAATCTGCGCTGTTTTAATTGAAAGCGGCTCAATTGCAGCCACCTTTTCTGCTTCTACAGCATCTTGCTGATTAGTAGATCTTTTAACATAATGGTTTTTAACCTTTTTGTTTTGTTTCTTTTTATTAAATGCAAATTGAACATTTTTGTCATTGTTTTTAAACGTAGGGCAAGAAGTTAGCTTGCTAGAAGAAGAACAAGAAGATAAAGAGAGACAGGCAAGTATTGCCAAACCAAGAAAGGCACAAATGTAGTTTTTCGTTTTCATAGGAAGTATGTTTTAAATTAATTAAAATGAGTGAATTTCACATTAGCACCTTTAGTACAAATGCACTGAATTCAAAATCACTACTAATTTATAAATATAATTTACATATATCCTATAAATTGCAAAAAAATTATTTATTCATATACCTTTCGGTCAGCAATTTTACGATCAATGACATCAGAGTTCAATCCTAGTTCCTTGGCTTTTATCCAATGTTCAACTGCTTCGTCGATCATTTTTAATCGGTACAGAATATCACCGTAGTGGTCGACAATAACAGGTCTGCTATCGCCGCCGTTTTTCATAGCTTTTTCGATCCACTCTTTGGCTTCTTCAAACTTATGCTGACGGTATAATATCCATCCATAAGTATCTTCAAAAGAAGAAACATCTGGCATTAGCTCATTTGAACGCTTAGACATTTCAGCGGCTTTCTCTAAATTTTCATCTCTCACTGACAAATAATAACTGTAATTATTTAAGTTACCCGCATTATTTGGGTCTAATTCTATAGCCTTATCATAAGCTTCATCAGATTTTTCAAAGGTTTCTTGCGTATTGTAAATATCACCCATCATAGCATAAGTATCCGCCATTACTTGGGTATTGTCAGAACCGATTAAGGCAGCTTGTTTCAGAGACTTTATTGCCTTATCATACTTTTTCATATTATTGTTGGCATAACCATTAAAGAAATAAACCATTGATTGATTTGGGAATAGCTCCATTGCTTTTTGACTGTCTTCAGCCAATCCGGGATAGTTTCGTAACTGATCTTGTGCAAAGAACAATTGTTGCCAAATTTCCAACATACTTCCATCCAACTCAACAGCTTTTCTTAAATAACCGGTTGCTTCTTCAATTTTTTTACTTTGAAATAATAAATCTCCATAAAGTGCATTTACTCTTGCATGATCAGGATGCGTATTAACCAACACCTCAGCCAATTCTAAAGATTCGTTTAATTTACCCTTTGCTTCTTCTGTTCCAAAATCAGCCATTCCCAAATTCGCAATTAGCAATTTCACTTTCGGATCAGGAGCCAAATCTTTACTACCAAATGCTGCTTTCAACTCATTAAAACCCTTTTCTTTATCTCCATTTTGACGATAAAAATCAGCCATTGCTAAACGAGCATAAGGATCATTTGGGTTGGTCTTTGCTAATTCTTTATAAATCTCTTGCGCTTTACCTGATTCTCCATTAGCGTTATAAATTTCCGCAATCATATGTTTGTAACGAGGCTCATTGGGGAAAGCCTCTGACAATTTCTCAATTTCTCCTGCTGCTCCTTCTACATCATTCAACTGAATATACATTCGTTGTTTTTCCATCGAAATAGTCTCATCTATCCCCACTTTTCCTTCAAAAGCATCCAATACCTTAATTGCTCCTTTTAAATCTCCAGAAAAATTGAGCAACTGTGCTTGTTCTAAGTAGTAATCGGGGTTATTGGGATGTTTTGCTAAAAGCTTTTTATATACCTCTGCCGCTGTTTCATACTCTCTGTTTTGAGCCAAATTTTGGGCATACTGCAATTGATAGTACTTATTATCAGGAGCAATATCAGTTGCCGTTTTTGCAAAATTCACAGCATCCTGAACATTTCCTTTTTCAATCGCAACCCTTGACATTTCATACAATGCAGCATCGTTTTCAGGGTCAAGTTTTAAACATTCCATTAAAAGCTCTTCCGCCTCTGTTGTATTGCCAAGCAACATTCTTGTTTTGGCATCAATCAACAACTCCTCTGCTTTTGAGTTGCTGATAGCCGCGACCTTTTTATCTTTCTTTTTTTTGTCTTTTTTACCCTTTTTTTGGGCAAAAGAAGGTATACTAATCAGCAATGCAATTAGTACAAAAAATAAGGTTGAATGTATTTTATTAATACTCATGGTATTCTTTTTTATAACTTGATCTCAAAAACTGTATGAACTTATTATCTAAGACAAACAGCTTCTCCTAACTAAAAGGAGAAAATAACCTTTAACTTATCTGTTTTGAGAACTTTTAACATATCATAATAAGCTCAAATAACAGAATAATCACCCAAACTCAACTCTTTTGAACTTCCCCCCAGTTTAACATGATTGCCTATCATAGAATTCTTCAAAACCTGACAGCAAATCGTTGTTTCATTTTGAACAATGGTATTTTTCAAAATAGAATTGACAATTTTTGTGTTATCTCCTATTGAAACGTGTGGTCCAACAATGGAGTTCTCCAAAACAACATTTTTACCAATAAAACATGGTTGTATAATAACGCTGTTATTACTTTGTAGGTTTTCTCCTTCCGAGAATTCCTCTTTTTTTATCTCTAAAACCCTCTGATTGGTGTAAACAGTTGCGTCTTTATTTCCACAATCCAACCATTCTTCTACCTCTCCTGTACTAAATTTGTATCCCTTTTGCCTTAAATTTTCCAAAGCATTGGTCAATTGAAACTCTCCTTTCTCTGTGATATTATTATCCAAAAGGTATTGCATTTCATCTTTAATATCAGTTCCATTTTTAATAAAATAGATGCCAATAATAGCCAAATCACTGACAAAAGTTTGCGGTTTTTCAACAAAATCAGTGATATAACCGGCTTCGTCAAGCTTTACAACACCAAAAGCTGATGGATCTTCAACTTTCTGCACATAAATTACACCATCTTTAGCAGTATCAATAGAAAAATTGGCTTTAAAAAGGGTATCAGCAAAAGCAATGACAATTTTATCATCTAGCAAAGGCTTAGCACACATAATAGCATGTGCTGTACCCAATGGTTTGTCTTGATAAAAAATATGCCCTTTAGCACCCAATTCTTTAGCAACACCTAAGAGGTGTTTTTCTACCTCTTCTCCAAAATCCCCAATAATAAAACCAATATTTTCAACAGGTTCACTACACATTTTAAGAATATCTTCCACCAATCGTTGAACCATTGGTTTGCCTGCAACAGGAATAAGGGGTTTAGGTATTGTCAATGTATGCGGACGAAGTCGAGAACCTCGACCTGCCATAGGGATAATTATATTCATATTATTTTTTTTATTACTTTATACGCCAGTATGACCAAAACCTTTCAATCCACGTATACTTTTTGCTAAATCAGTAGTAATTTCCCATTCCACTTTGGTATAACTAGCAACAACCATTTGAGCTATTCTATCTCCAGGATTTATTTCAAAAGCCTCTGTCGATAAATTTATAAGACAGACCTTTATTTCACCTCTGTAATCAGAGTCAATGGTTCCTGGTGCATTTAAGCAAGTAATTCCATTTTTAACAGCCAAACCACTTCTAGGTCTAATCTGAGCTTCGAAACCTTGAGGCAGCTCTATGTGCAAACCAGTAGGGACCAAAGTACGCTCCATTGGGTTTAGAGTGAATGTTTCTAACAAGCTCGCTCTTAAATCCATCCCAGCAGCACCTACCGTTTTGTACTCAGGTAATTCGTTTGCAGAGGTATTAATTACTTTAACTTTCATATTAATACAAAGATAAGGACTATACTTAAAACGGAATAGGCATAAAAGACATCTTTTATTAGTTCTAATCAAAAACAATACTGAAAACAGCCTTGGAAAGATATTGTGTTTAAAAATTTGTCAGTTTTATATCTCATGACGTTTTATTTTTTTCACAATTTACCCACTTCTCAAAAAGGCAATTTAAGTACATAGCACTTATTGAAAAAAAACATCTTCTTTAAACCTTACTCTATTTCAGTAAAAATATACAATTTTTTTTTCAAAAACTTAGGCTTCATCATATTGATTTTTTTTCAATCAGTTAACTAATTGGTGATTAAATTAAGTTATTAAAATCATTTACTCGTAAATGTTAAACTTAATATTAAAATTGCTTTTGCCAAATATTAAACTCACATTTGTATACATAAGCAACAAAAATTTATTCTCAACTATTATTGCATTTATATTGTGTTATGCAATTAATTAGATTAGTATATCTAATATACTAACTCACCAATTTATTTAAGACATTGTTATTATTGCCTCAGGTAAACGGAACTACATTATACATAGCGAACACTTTTCTAACGCAACATATAATATTAATAACTTGTCTTGAGTACTGTATAAGTTATGGGTTGGTATAATAGCAATATTCAAACATTATTTAACAAAAAAATTCAAAGATGAAAAATTATTTATTTCTATTACTTGGAATTCTATTTTCTATCCAAACTCATGGACAAGAAAATACAGGATTATTTAATAATTCAAACAGGACAGAAGTTAATTTCGATCAGAAACAAACTAGCAAGTTGAACAGAATGGTTAAAAATCCAATTTATTTAGGTCATTATTTTGTAAAAGTAAATGATCTGAAAGACATAAACAGAAATGGTGGTATTCGTGTGAATCTGCCAGATAAAAAAGGCTCTATTTTATTTAAAAATAAAGAAATAAAGTTCACCACAGAAGATGAATTTGTTTACTATGGTGAAACTGACCAAACTTTCAGAGGAGAAATGGGTTACATTCATTTAATTGCGAAAAATGGTAATGTGTTTGGACAAATAAACATAGGAGATGAAATTTATGAACTGCAAGATTTTGGAAAAAGAAAAAATGTGTTATTTAAAATAGACCCTTCTATTTATACAGAAGCAGAATGCGGAAACAAACATAATCACACACATGGTCCTGTAAAGAACATAGACCGTGACGTTAACAGAAATATACAGCCAATTAATGACCAAGAAAGAATAGGTTGCACTGTGGATGTATTGGTATTGTACACAGCAAATGCAGATGCAATTGGCAACCCTGTTAACAGTGCAAACACATTTATACAACAAACCAATCAAGCAGCAGCAAATAGTGATGCCAATGTCACATTCTCCCTAGTAGATGTTAAGCTACTACCTGGGTTTACTGAAGATCAATTTATTGATGTAGCTCTTAAAGATTTACAAACAGATCCCTCGGCAAATAATTTAAGAAATTTTTACAACGCCGATTTGGTAATATTGTTAACAGATGGTAATTGGGTTAGCTTATCATCTGGGTCAACTTTTGGTATTGCTTTTTTAGACGAATGGGGCGATGCAGATTTTGGTTACGCTATTGCTGAATTAGATGCAGCTGGTGGACGGTTTACCTTTACACATGAAGTTGCTCATGACTTTGGCTGCAAACACAATGATGACGACAGAGGACAACCTGATTTTACTTATAGTGCCAGAGGGCATAGTTTTAAGCAAGGTGGTTGGTGGCCTTTTAGAAAAACAAGAAGGACCATTTTAAACTATTCGGATGGTGGATCAAGGATTTTACATTTTTCCAATCCAGATGTAGAATTTGGTGGTAAAGATACTGGTGTAAGCAACTCAAGAGAAAATGCCGACCAACTTTCAAGTATGGCTTGTACAATTGCCGACTATCGTTATGCTCCACCTCCTATGAATGTTAACATTACTGGACCAACTTCTGGTATCAATGGTCAAAACTATACTTGGTGTGCCAATGTTTCTAGTTGTAATAATGTTAGCTCTTACAGTTGGAGCTATAGCCTTGATGGTTCCACCTATTATTCCTTGTCAACAAGTTCAAGTTGTTTAACATCCAATTTACCAAATAATAGTAATGTTTACTATAGAGTTACTGTAACCTGTGCCGATGGCCAAACAGATACGGACTGGCACCATGTTGATAATGGAGATACGCCACCTTGCTCTCCTTGCCTCAAAGAATCAGTTGAAACAGAAGCGGGTTTTGATAATACTTCCAAAAAGAAAACCCAATTGGAAGAGTTTAGTACTGTAAACAAAGTAGATGTAGTTGATCTTTTTCCAAATCCTGCCAACCAATCAATAACATTGGAGTTTGATCTTACATCTGATTCATTTGTTCAGATAGAAGTTTTTGATTTAACAGGTAAAAAAGTCCAAAGTCTAATTAACAAATCGGTGAATCAAGGACATTATTCTAAAACCTTTGACATTTCGAGTTTGATAGATGGTTATTATTTTATTAAGGGTAATATTGGCAACCAGATCATTACAGAATCCGTTATCAAACAAGGATTATGATACAAAGATTCATTGGTTCTATAATTATATTTACAGTATTTTTACTACTCTTGCACAGTTGTGAAAAAGAACAATTTGCAAATGAGTGTGAAGGCTATTCAGCTAGCATTTATAATTATGGAAATACTTCTGCTGATGGTTCATACAAGAACTTTGACGGATATGCTATTTTTGCCAGAGAAAGAGAACTGGATACTATCAATGGTGGATGGAAACATGATGAACTCAGAAAAGGATTTGCCTTCACTGAAATCAATGATTTTTGTATTGAAAAAGTCAAATTAATTATCAAAAATATAGCTCCATCAATTTCTGATACATTCAACATACTTTATAATTTAAGTGGTCCTGTAGAGTTTCCTACTGCTTATTTATTTTACTTGGACGGGGATGCTCTTCTGGATAGTTATATTTTATTGGAAGCAGAAGAAATTAAAAACTGGCTTGTTTTAGATGAAATCAATGCTGACACGACTATCATTTCAGGTAGGTTTCAGTTGTCATTTGTTAGTGCCTATGATAGAGAAAAGTCGGATGATCCTAACAGACCAGACACTTTACATTTTACCAATGGAGCATTTACTGCTGAGTTTGCTCCATTTTAGAATTTTATAAAATTTTGATTTTGCACTCAAGAAGCCGTTTGTAAAAATGGTTTTTTGAGTGCTTTTTATTTTCAAGGATTATGATACAAAGATTCATTGGCACTATAAGCTTGTTTACAATATTTTTACTACTCTTACACAGTTGTGAAAAGAAACAAAACGAGTGTAAAGGCTATTCAGCCAGCATTTATAGCTATGGAAATACTGTTGCTGAGGGTTCATACAAGAACTTTGACGGATATGCTATTTTTGCCAGAGAAAGAGAACTGGATACTATCAATGGTGGATGGAAACATGATGAACTCAGAAAAGGATTTACCTTCACTGAAATTAACGATTGCATTGAGAAAGTTAAATTACTTATTTCAAATATAGTTCCAACAGTTTCTGATACATTTAACATACTTTACAATTTAAGTGGTCCTGTAGAGTTTCCTACTGCTCATTTATACTATAAAGATGGAGATACGATTCTGGATAAATATATTTTATTGGAAACAGAAGAAGCTCAAAACTGGTTAATTTTAGATGAAATCAATGCTGACACGACTATCATTTCAGGTAGGTTTCAATTGTCATTTGTTAGTGCCTATGACAGAGAAAAGTCAGATGACCCGAACAGACCAGATACTTTACATTTTACCAATGGAGCATTTACTGCTGATTTTGCTCCATTTTAGAGTTTATAATATTTAGTATTTGCATTCAAAAAGCTGTTTATAAAAATGGGTTTTTGAATTCTTTTTATTTCTAAAAGTCATAAATTATCAATCAAACAAAACCCAAAACAAAGGCAAGTCGCCTCTAACCGTTTCGTCTTCGTTGAAAATGGTTTCTAACGGAGCAAGACCAATTACTTTCGATGCTAGTTTACCATTGGCTTCATCGAAATACCATTCTTGCTTTACTCTAAACTTGGTAACTGCGGGACGGTTCAAGTCATTTTGCACATTTTTTTCACCTATTTCAAAGCCACGTTCATCATAGACAGTAACGGCTTCTATTGGTCTAAAAATACTATCTACTTGTGTCTTGTTAAGTGCCTTCATAGAATTATAATCGTAGGCTTTCATAGTACCTTTGTCGACAGCATCCAAGACATAGTCAACTAGTTGTTTGTTTCCTTTTAAATTTTTGATTTGGGCAGATCCATCATTAAAATCCAATTTAAAATTTGTCTCCTTGCTCCAATCAATGTTTTGAAGTTCAGCAGATGTGCTATTAGAAGAACCACCTGTTTTACATCCACCAAAAAAAAATGTAAATACAAGCAAAGCTAAAAAGTAATTAATGCATTTATTTCTCAAAATATTCTTTTTCATAAGTTAGACTAAATGGTCTTTACAAAAGTGTTGGTTAGTTTTTTGTCAAATATGGTTTCTATTGGAAATTTCAATCCATTAACAGCATAACTTTTAATTTCATCTGTCTTAGACTTCAACACCAATTCATACTTGCCTTTTTTCAGATGATATTGTTCGACAAGTCGTTTTTGAGCATCAACTATCCAGTACTCTTCAACTTGATGCTTTTCATAGTCATCAAATTTAATTCCTCTATCCCTTTTTTCAGTCCCTTTAGAAAGCACTTCAACAATTAAATCAGGAGCAGGAAAAAAGTTTTGCCCTTTTTCAAATGTATCCGATTTGTCCTTTTTAAAAAAGCACAAATCAGGTTCATAATCATTTCTGGTAAGCTTTATCAGTATTTTTTCTATTCCCACAAAACCCAAGTCTTTTTCCACAACATAAGTATCAATAATTTTATACAAATTACCATTGGCTTCATTGTGCTCAATAACTACTGGTGAATGAACAATAATTTCACCATTTATAAATTCAGACTTATAAATTTCAGAAATATTTTCATAAAAATCCAAACGCTTTTTTTGTTCTTCTTCAAGCGCCTTATTTAATTTATCTATAAGAATTGGAGCTTCCGGAAGTTCTAAGATTTTATCAATCAGCTTTGTATTTATATTTATCGTCATTCTGATTTTTTTATAAATATAACAAGAACCTGTCAAAAAACTGACTCTTTACTTTTGACTATAAAGGCTTTCTAATAAAAACGATAAGTAATGTACAACCTCTCTGAGGTTGGAAATACGAGTATTTGATCAAAAGCTAACATAATTTGATTGCTCTGCAATCATTTTAAAAAGGATCACAGCGTGATCCTATTATGTTAGTGAGAAATAAATGTTCAATTTTATTGATCTTGTAAAGATCACACTAATTTTAAGTGCATTAATCTCTAATTAAATCATTACATTTTTTATTAGAAACCCGTTTTTGACTATATAACTAGAAACAGATCCAAATTATTTTCTAATGGTCTGAATGTTTATATGACTAATTGTATTTGAGGGTCGTTTGCACATATTAAAATAAAGGCGTAGGAACCAAATACAAAAGTCAATTTAATCTTAACAGACTACTAATTATAATTGCTCTTTGTAAGGATCTTTAATTGCTTTGTAAATCAAAGATTGAATTTCTGTTCTAACATTATCCTTGATCAATTTTTTGTTATTCATATCTGGATGAATTCTATTAGACAGAAAAATAAATATCAAATTATGTTCAGGATCTACCCAAGCGCAGGTTCCAGTAAAACCAGTATGTCCAAATGTCGCTGGCGACACCTCATCGGCTGTCGGTCCTGGAACATTGGGTCTCGTTTCTGGCTTATCAAAACCCAACCCTCTTCTACAGTCATTGTTTTGTTTTTTGGAAAATAAATTCAAAGTCTCAGGATCGAAATAAACTCGGTCACCATAAGTTCCACCATTGAGGTACATTTGCATCATTATAGCCAAGTCATTTGAATTGGAAAACAAACCCGCATGGCCACAAACACCATCTAGCATTGCTGCTCCCATATCGTGAACATATCCTCGAAGTAATTGGTTACGGTAGTAACCATCCTCCTCCGTCGGAACAATTTGAGAGTCATCAAAACGCTCTAAAGGGTTGTATCCTGCTCTTTGCATTCCCAAAGGTTCATAGTAGTTCTTTTTTGTATATTGATCCATCCGTTCATTACCATATTTCTCAATAATTCTTTGAAAGATATAGTAACCCAAATCGCTGTATTTATAGCCAGGCTTTGTTCTATTGTCACACCTTACCAATCTAGCCCAAACGGAATCTTGATAAACTTTATTCATGTACATATCCTTAGCAATTTTCACAGAATATTTATCAGACTCCGTGTTGCTGTACCACTTTCTTTTTGCCTCTGGTGTCTCAATTGTTTTTGAGTAAAATGGAATCCACCCTGCCAATTGTGCCTGATGTGTCAATACATCTTTAACTTTCATATTGGCTTTGTTGGTTCCTTTCAATTCTGGCAATAAACTACTTAAACTTTGATTGATGCCTAAACTTTCATTTTCATACATTTCCATTAAAACAGGCAACGTTGCAACGACTTTTGTCAATGAAGCCAAGTCGTAAATATCTTCTTTAAGAACCGACTGTTTTCTGCCATAAGTATGATGACCATAAGCTTTGTTGTAAATGACCATATTGTCTTTTGCAACCAATATTTGCGCTCCAGGTGTTGCACCATTTTTTATTGCATCAATAATAACACCGTCAATTTTTTCAATATTTCCCATCTTCACGCCTTTCATTTCAGGGGGACCATACTGCAATCTCAAGTTGCCTTCTAAGTCAATACCTGTTCCGAATTCATAGACGGTTCCAGGGATACCTACTGGTAACTTCCCTTTTGCAGGCAAAGCACCAAAAAGCATCTGCGAAGTCAGATCTTGCGTAACTTCATCTTCTTGGTAAGCAACAACAACTGTTTGATTATTCGGAAATTTATCCAATGCATAAGGCGTTCCAAATACCGTTAAAATAACATTGGTTTCTGTTCTCAGTTTGTAAATCAGCTCTATTGATTCTTGAGTAATACCATGATTTTTTCCAGCATATCTACTCATACTGTGTAAGCTGACAAATACTGTATTGTAGTACTTTACTTTATCATACAGTTTATCAAACTCCACTCTATCAGCATCTTTTTTTATATTAAAATGATCGACTTGAGTGTATCTGCTCATTCCTTTTTGAAAAGCAGTTTGTTTTGAGGCACCAATAGCGATACTGGCAAACCTTTGTTGATTTAAGCTCAACACTGGTAATACATCTTTGTCATTACGAACAACTGTCAAAGCACTTGCTTTTAAATCTCTTATCAACAAATCAGCCTCTTTGGTATTTAGATCTTTTAATAGATTATTGGTAGAAATGGGTTTAAATGTTTTTAAGCCCACACGAAATTTTGCTTTTAAAATCTTTCTAACTGTTTTATTAATTTGCTCTTTAGTAACCCTTCCATCATTGACAGCCTCTTTTATCATAGAAATAGCTTTTCCTACATCTTCCGGAAACAGTAAAATATCATTACCAGCTAACAAAGCTTTCAGATCTACTTCACCAGGAGCAAAATGACTACTCACTCCTTTCATATTCAGGGCATCTGTAAAAACCAATCCTTCATAACCTAATTCATCCCTTAAAAGATCAGTAACAATTTTTTTGGATAATGATGCTGGCATTACAGGAGTACTTTCTGTAAATGGCTGTTTCAACGGTGTATCATCAAGAGAAGGGATAGCTAAATGTGCTGTCATTATACCACCTACCTGATGTTTTATCATTTCTTTAAAAGGGTATAATTCAATATCATTAATTCGTTCAGCAGAATGGTTGATAACAGGCAAAGTATGATGAGAATCTTTGTCAGTATCTCCATGACCAGGAAAGTGTTTGGCACAAGCAATGATGCCGTTCATTTCCATTCCTTCCATATAAGAAATTGATTTTTTAGCAACATTCACCTTGTCTTCTCCAAAAGAACGATCATTGATAACAGGGTTATTGGGATTATTGTTAACATCTACAACAGGCGCCAAATTAATGTGAATGCCCATTCTTTGACTTTGACGAGCAATCTCTTTACCCATATCGTAAATCATCTTATTATCTTGAATAGCACCAAGTGTTAATTGTCTAGGAAATTTTGGCGTATCAGACAATCTCATACTTAAGCCCCATTCTCCATCAATGGCAATGAGCATTGGCGTTTTTGAAAGCAATTGAAACCGATTGGTCATTCTAACTTGCTCTTCTGGTTCACCTTTGAAAAATATCAGCCCACCAATTTGATGTTTTTTTATTAATTCTTCTATAGATTTTTTATGGGCTTCATCTTTATCAGAATATGCAGCAACCATAAAAAGTTGTCCAATTTTTTCGTCAAGCGAAAGCGAGTCCATTTTCTTTTCTACCCATAACAATTGTTTTTCAGCGTAGTCAGCCGAAAAAGTTCTTTGAGCAAAAGTATATTGCATCCATCCAAGAAATGGAATTATGAAAAAAGCAAATTTGAGGAGTATCGTAAATTGATTCATTTATGTTTGATCTATTTAAGGGTGTTGTGTTTAAATCATAGTAAAACTAACGCAACTAATAACGTTAATTTGTAAATTTGATGTTATACTATAGTAATTATATATTGGATTGCTTATTGTTCATTATAATGATAATAATTAAGTAGTAAGATCAAATTAACATGTATAAAAAAATTCAAAATGCTAATTATAAACTCTTTGAAGTACAATTCGATGACTTTTAAATTGGTCTTATCACTTAAGCAATGAAATCTAATATTAAACTGAATACCAAATAATAACATTATGCAAAAAAAATACTTTTATTTCAATACAATAATCTTGCTAGGATTTTTATGTATAAATTTTTCAAATCTTTCCTCACAGTGCGATGAACGTTATTTCTTCGAAATCTTTGATCCACCTAGTACTCCTGTGACTGTTGACTTTGGACAAAACATCACAGAAGATGGAAAAGACCAAACGCTGAAAATGGATATTTATATGCCAAAGGATGATCAAAGTACTTGTCGTCCTGCAATATTTATGGCATTTGGAGGAAGTTTTGTTGCGGGTAGTAG
Source organism: Bacteroidota bacterium (assembly GCA_020627525.1). Classification (GTDB taxonomy): domain Bacteria; phylum Bacteroidota; class Bacteroidia; order Chitinophagales; family UBA2359; genus JAHDGP01. The sequence goes on along the minus strand of JAHDGP010000020.1, from coordinate 9,448 downwards.
AGATTTGCCAGATATAAAGTTTTTGTGTGAAGAGTTTACCAAATTAGGCTATGTTGCAATTGCAATTGATTATCGTTTAGAATCGACTATAACCAACTTAACCAGTTCTGAGAATATGGTTAAGGCGCTTATTCGTGGAGTACATGATGGAAAAGCTGCTGTTAGATATCTGAGAAAAAATGCAATTGATGGTGAAAATGATTATGGAGTAGATCCAGATCAAATTTTCTTTGGAGGCGTATCAGCCGGAGCATTGTTGGCTATACATTTAGCCTATATGGATTTAGATGATCCACTAGAACAAACATGGCTTGATTATATTGATGAGTTAGGAGGATTGGAAGGCAATTCAGGTACACCTGGGTATTCTTCGGAAATTAGTGGGGTAATAAATATAGCTGGTGCTATTGGAGGAACTGAATATATTTCTGCTGGCGATGTTCCGATAGTTAATTTTCATAGCGATGGTGATGGAACTGTTCCTTATATGACTGGATATCCTTTGGGTTTAAACACTCTACCACAGATTTACGGTAGTTTCCATATTCAAAATAGAATGGATGAATTGGGTATTACTTCTTCACTATATGAGTACAATGACAACAACCATCCTCCATACTTTTTGAGTAATAATACTTATGATCAAGATGTTATAAAAGAAATTGCTGTAGCAACAGAAGCATTTCTTTATGGCTTGGTTGAATGCATTGATTGTATTCCTGAAGATACAATGTCAAGCATCAGAAATGTGATACAATTAGAAAATGTAAATATTTTCCCAAATCCAACAGTTGGTCTTTTAAACATACAAGTTGACAATATGAGCAATGATGCTATTGAATGGACTTTGGTTGATCAAGCTGGAAAGTTAATTGATACGGGAATTGAAAACAGCAATGAATTTACTTTGAATTCAAATGAATATAGCAAAGGTTTTTATTTCTTGAAATTAGAAATGGAGGACAGAGTTTTTGTTGAGAAGGTTTGCTTCGACTAGGCTCAGCAACAATGCTTCGACTAGGCTCAGCAACCATGCTTCGGCTGCGCTCAGCA
>JAHDGP010000020.1:0-8295 GCA_020627525.1 Bacteroidota bacterium | reverse complement strand
CATTCTTAAAAAGCAATAGGGCAACCGCAAGGATTGCCCCAACGAAAAAGGGAGACATCGAATATCCGATGTCTCCCTTTTTTATTTTTTATTAGATGATATTATTAATCTCTTCGGTTTAAGAAAATCATTAAGTAATAAAGTAATTGTGCTAATGATGCTAAAGCTGCAACAACATATGTTGATGCTGCCCATTTAAGAGCAGATTTTGCTTTAACATGTTCTTCACCAGAAGTAATATTTGCTGTGTTTAACCAAGCCAATGCACGGTTACTAGCATCAAACTCTACAGGCAATGTAACAAAAGCAAATAAGGTAGTTACTGCAAAAAGTGCGATTCCAGCACCTAGTACCATCGTATTGCCACTGAAAGCCATAACTGCAAAACCAGCCATTATCACAAACTGTGTCATTTTACCACTGAATTGCACTGTAGGAACCATCTTAGATCTGAAGTTCAACCAAGTGTAAGATGTTGCGTGTTGTATAGCGTGCCCTACCTCGTGCGCTGAAACTGCTGCCGCTGCAACCGTTCTTTCTCCATAAACCCAATCACTTAAATTCACTGTTTTCGTAGCAGGATTATAGTGATCTGTTAATTGACCTGGAACAGAAACGACTTTTACATCTGTAATTCCATTATCTGCCAACATTTTTTCGGCAACATCTTTTCCAGACAAACCTGATTTCATAGGAATTTGAGAATATTCCTTGAAACGTCTTTTTAACATATTACCCACCAATGCACTTGCGCCCATTGAAACGGCAATAATAATCATATAAATTGGACTGAATCCGTACATAATTTGAATATTTTGTTTATACTATCTACGACAATGAATGAAAATATCTGTCACTAAGTTCTAAATTAAGAATTATTAACTTATTGGTTTTTTTCTTATAAATATCTCTTTTATTACAATTTAAGAAAACATTTAGTAAAAGTCCCAAATGATCATTTGGGAGCTAAAATATTCTACTCAAACCCTAATTGCCCCTGCTAATTGCCCTACTCGCAACCTTCCTATAGGAAGAAGGCACCTAGTACAAAAAATATTTTCATTTTCCAAAAATTTAGCTATAATTTTAAAAAACATACAAAAGCAGATAAAAATTTCTAGCCTTTCAAAACAGTTCTAGAAATTACGATTCTTTGAATTTCAGAGGTACCCTCATAGATTTGAGTAATTTTTGCATCTCTCATCAATCTTTCGACATGGTATTCTTTTACAAAACCATATCCGCCATGAACCTGAACTGCTTCAACTGTTGTTTTCATTGCTACTTCAGAGGCAAATAATTTTGCCATTGAGCCTGACAAATCATAGTTTTGACCTGTATCTTTATCGCGAGCAGCTTTCAGGCATAACAGTCTTGCAGCTTCGATTTCAGTTGCCATATCCGCTAGTTTAAATTGGATGGCTTGATGTTGGCTGATTGGTTTGCCAAAAGCTTCTCTTTGTTTTGAATAAGCGACTGCTAATTCATAGGCACCTGAAGCTATTCCCAATGCTTGCGAAGCAATTCCGATTCTTCCACCAGAAAGCGTTTTCATTGCAAATTTAAATCCAAAACCATCTTCTCCTACTCTGTTTTCCTTAGGTACTTTTACATCTTGAAACATCACTGAACAAGTATCTGATGCACGAATTCCCAACTTATCTTCTTTTATACCAGTAGTTACACCTTCAGTATCAGCTTCTACAATAAAACAGTTGATTCCTCTGTGTTTGGCTTCTACATCGCTTTGTGCAATTACTAAATAAACTGAAGCGTATTTTCCGTTGGTAATCCAATTTTTGGTACCATTTATAAGGTAGTGATCGTCTTTTTCAAAAGCTGTCGTTCTTTGCTGCGTAGCGTCAGAGCCGGCTTCTGGTTCTGAAAGACAAAAGGCACCAATTATTTCCCCTGTCGCCAATCTTGTCAAATATTTTTGTTTTTGTTCTTCGGTACCGAAAGTTTCGATTCCCCAGCAAACAAGCGAATTGTTAACAGACATTGCGACGGAGCAGGAATTGTCTATTTTAGAAATTTCTTCCATAGCCAATACATAAGACACTGCATCCATTCCGCCTCCACCATATTTCGGGTCAACCATCATTCCCATAAAGCCCAATTCACCCATTTTTTTAATTTGTTCTTCAGGATAAATGGCTTTAGAGTCTCTTTCGATTACTCCAGGTAATAATTCATTTTGCGCAAAATCTCTAGCTGCTTTTTGAATCATTAAATGTTCTTCTGTCAATTCAAAACTCAAGCCTGCTGCTGTTTCAGTATCTGTATTCATTATGATATATTTTTCTATTTTTTTTCTTATAGACTGCAAAAATGGCAATTTTAATTTTGTTCAAGTATTTTATCAATAACATTTGTTGTCGACAAACCCTTTTTTAGAGGAAAAACAACGACTTTGCCACCATTTTCTTCAACAAAATTAGCTCCAACTATTTCAGATTTTTTGTAATCACCTCCTTTTAACAACACATTTGGGACAATTGTTTGTATCAAATTAATCGGTGTTTCTTCTTCAAAGGTTACAACAAAGTCTACATAAAACAGGCTTGCCAAAAGTTCAGTTCTTGTTTTTTCATTGTTTATTGGTCTATTGATTCCTTTTATTTTTTTGATGGATGAATCGGAGTTTAGCCCAACAATCAAAATTTCACCCAAATCGGCAGCTCCTTGTAATAATTCTAAGTGTCCGAGGTGTAAAATGTCAAAACAACCATTGGTAAAGACTACTTTTTTTTTGTCAGCCTTCCAAATTTCACAATGCTCAAGAAGTGTTTTAGGGTTCAATATTTTTTTCTGAAGAATGTTTTTCATTTCCATTTATCAAAGGTAATAACAACAAAGATAAGGTGCCTGAAATCAGTGAAATTGCTGTTTGCACTGCCCAAGTAACCCATCCAAAAGCTACACCAACTCCAATGTTAACGCCATATAGAGCCAGTAAATTACTTACGATGTAGGGATAGGCCCCCAATCCGCCTGGCGCAACAATTACTCCAAAAGAACCAAAGCTCAAAACAGCCAAACCTGTCATGTATGCAACGTTGTTTAAATCGGGAAAGGCAAAAAATACTACATAGATCATGCAATAATACATCGTCCAAATGTAGACAGAGTGGAATACAAACAAAGGAACATTTTTGACATTTTTGACAGATATAACTCCTTCAAAAATACTCTTTGCTACTCCTTGTATTTTTTTGAAAAATGTTTTGGCAAATTTGTACAGCAAAAATAATAGTAAAACACCTACAATTCCTGCTATGACAATCAGAATCAAACTATCACCAATCAAGGTAGATATTTTACTTGCCATTGGTGTAAATATCTCATTCATTGCAAAATCACCAATCACATCAAACTCGCTTATGGTAACAATGGTGAGAATGATTAACAAACTAAGCACGTCAATGGCTCTTTCTGTGATAATGGTACCAATGGTCTTGTCTAATGGAATTTTTTCATAACGGTTTATCAATCCAGCTCTTGCTGCTTCGCCCATTCTTGGAAAAGCTAAATTTATCAAATAGCCACTCATTAGTGATAAGAAAGAATTTGCCAAACTGACTTTTTTACCAAAGGTATCCAACAACATTTTCCAACGCATGGCTCTACTTATGTGGCTGGTTATCGCTCCTATTGTTGAAAGCAATAACCATTCATATTTTATTTCGCTGAATGACGCCCACATTTTATCCCAACTCTCTGCATCGATACTTCTCAAAGAGAGCCATATTAAAAGACAGCCGATACCCAGAAAAATGAAAAACTTGACTACTGAACTAAGTGTAATCTTCAAATGATGTTTTTTTGGATTTGGTTAGGGTTGCAAAGGTATGAAATTATAGAATAACGTCAGACTCTCCAGTTTTAGCATTCAACATTTATGTTTAGCCTTTGAGTAGTTAGACGAAGTTCAGCCTTCGTGTATTTATTCGCTGATTATGTTTTACTTAAAAATACTACTTTGTAGTTGCGAATAAACCTCAAGCTTCAGTTTATTTTGGCATTTCAGAACCAGCATTCTTACAATAAAAAAATGAATCATTAAACACATTATAGCATTGAATCATTAAGCACATTGCACCTTTATGGTATTGAAATATTGTCTATCAGGCGAACATCTCCGAGGTGGACGGCGGTGCAAACAATAATACTTTCAGCATCGTCCCAATCAGTGATTGTTTGGAGTGTATGAGGATGAACAAGTTCAAGGTAATCAATTTTCATACTTCCAGATGCTTCAATGTTTTTAACAGCAAGCTCCCTAGCTTCTTTTACTGAGATTGTTTTATAAGCTTGTCTTACTGCTTCTAAGCTGGCATAAATTGTTGGTGCTTCTCTTCTTTCATCTTCCTTAAGCCTTACGTTTCGGGAACTCATCGCTAAGCCATCTTTTTCACGAATGGTAGGAGAAACAACTATTTCTGTTTTTGAATTGGTAAGAGACAGTAATTTTCTAATAATTGCTGTTTGCTGATAATCTTTTTGCCCCATAACAATCCAGTTTGGTTCAACGATTTCAAGTAGTCTGTTTACCACTTGTGCAACCCCTGCAAAGTGCCCTTGTCGGTGTGCTCCTTCTAATACCTTGTCTAATTGCCCAAAGTCGTAATTGTTATCTGACTCTGTTCCTTTTGGATAAATTTCATCTACCTCTGGATAAAACAACACATCACAACCGTGTTCGATTAGCATAGTTGTATCTTTTTCAACTGTCCTAGGATATTTTTCAAGATCAGATTTATCGTTAAATTGAGTAGGATTGACAAAGATACTGGAGACTGTAATATCTGCAATTCTATTACACTTAGATACCAAAGACATATGCCCATTGTGTAGGGCTCCCATGGTTGGAGCAAAAGCAATGCTTTGCTTGGCATCTCTCAATTCATTTAAATGATTTTGCAGGTCTGTTACTTTTCTGAAGATATACATTATTCTATTTTAAAAAACCCGCATTGTTAAACAAACAATACGGGCGTAGAAGTTAATTCGCATAGTATTTTTATTAAGAAGTTGTTTAAAGTTGATTATCGTTTATAAATCATCAACTTTAAACAAGTCTAAATGGTCAAACTATTCCCAAAATTTGACAACAAAGTTTACTACAAGACACATATGTAAGTCATAAGGCCAAATTTATATATATTTGTAAAATACTAACAATCAATATTTTGAAATAAAATTCATTGATTTTTAAATTGGTCTTACCACTTTGCCTAAATAAATATATTTAAAACATTGCGCCGATTCTCAAGCCAAGTAAAGAAGAGTTCACTTTATTGTCTTTATCGTCATAATTAAACCTATCAGCATTAAAAGCTTTATTTCTTAAAACACTGAAGAAGCCTCTATTAAACCAAATAGCAGCATATAAATATGTATTTTCCGTCATAGCATATTCTGCTCCACCAGCAACTGTAAGACCAAGGTTTACAGGGCTTACTTGGTTGGCTGCTTTTTCGTTGTCTTCGATTTGAGTATCGCCTTCATAAAAATCATAACGTGTCCTAAGAAGTGGTACACCCAAAAATCCACCCAACTGTCCAAAATAAATAAAGTCTCCTATAGCCGTAGCAACTTCGTTGGTACTCAATTTTATTGTTACAGGAACTTCAACATAGCCATATCTGTAATTTCCTTCTCTTTCAACTCCACCATCACCAGTAATAGTAACATCACCTTTTAAGTATGAACAATTTATTCCTGATCCAATGGCATAATTATCAGCAATTCTGTAATCAGCAATTAAACCGAATCCAAAAGATGGTCCTCCAGAGGTTGAAATATCACTATTTTGTGTTCTAAAACTACTTGCTCCAGGTGATAAATAAAACCCTAATCTCAAATTATCTCCTGCGAGTTGTGCAAAGGTTGTTTCGCCAAAAAGAGCGAATGCAAAAAGAAGACATAAAAAATTTTTCATATTATTCGTTATTTAGTGTTATCTATTGTTTCTAAATAAAGTGAAAACAATAACTTAAGCCAATTTTCCATCATTTTTTACCGATTTTCTTCGTTAAAAAATAACCTGGTTCGACATTCGATAGTATTACTATACTTGATTTTTTACTGTATTGTTGAACCAAGTGTAAATCGAAAAATCAAATAACAAATTTTGACTTTACTTATTATTTTCATTTTATTAAACCGAAAGATAAATCAAAAATGATGGTTTACAAATCTCAAAATATACTTTTATTAATTATTTCACTTTGCTTTGTTGCTTGCAGCCAGTTTTCAAGTAAAAAATTACCAGATATTTCAAATATCTCTGAAAAAGTGGAAATTAACAATTTCAGTGACGCAATTTATAAAATTGACACATTACAAATTGCTGCCTCCAATCAAAAGTTATTGAGTGATTATCCTGAATTTTATCCATTTTTCACCAATGATTTAATGGAATGGACTGATCCTCAACAAATTCAAAATGAGCTTAAAAGTTTTATAACTCATCCAGATATCAGAAGTGTTTTTGATACTGTTTCTCACAAATTCAGTGATTTGGAGACCATAAACAGCGACTTGGTAACGGCATTTAAATACTACAAGCATTACTATCCTGACGGCCCGCTACCTGAGATTGTTTACTTTGTTTCTGCTTTTAGGCAAATGGTTTTAACACTTGGCGAAGATGTTTTAGGTATTGGTCTAGATATGCATCTGGGTAAAGACTGTAATTTTTACCGTTCAGCTGGTTATTCAGAATATATGATTAAACAGTTTACCAAGGATCACATCGCAGCTCATGCTATGGAAGTTTGGGCGCAGCAATTACATGGAGACCCTATAGCTGTTAGTCGGTTTATTGATGAAATGATTTATCGAGGTAAAATGCTTTATTTTTTAGATTTGGTTTTACCAGAGCTTTCTGATCATTTGAAAATAGGATACAATGAAGAAGATATCCAATGGTGCAAAAATAATGAAAAGGAAGTCTGGGAGTTTTTTGTAGAAAAAAAATTATTATTTGAAAATGAAAGTGCCAAGTTTAAATATTACGTGAACGATGGTCCTCACAGTATGGGTATGCCTAAGAAAGCCCCTGGAAAAATCGGTCGCTGGGTGGGTTGGCAAATTGTTCGTAAATTTATGAAAGAAAATCCTGAGGTGAGTATACAAGAGTTGTTTGCAATGACTGATGGAGCAAAAATTTTAAAGAAATCTAAATACAAACCTCAGTAATGGCTTGGACCAATTATCACAGTCACACTAACTTTAGTGATGGCAAACTTACCGCCAAAGATTATGTTTTAGCAGCTTTGGAGCAAAATGTTTTTCAATATGGTTTTTCTGACCACGCCCCTGTTCAGTTTGAATGTGAATGGTGCATTGATCCTGAAAAGCTAAGTATCTATTATGATACTGTGGATCAGTTAAAAAGCACATTTAGCGATAAAATTGATATTCTTAAATCTCTTGAAATAGATTATATACCTGGTGAAATTACCAATTCAGATTTCAAAAACGATTTGGATTATTGTGTTGGATCGGTGCATTTTGGACAAAAGCTTGAAGATGGCACTTATTGGGTTATTGATGGTCCGAGTAAAGAGTTTGATATTGGTGTCAAGGAATTGTATGATGACAATATTCAGTTGGCAGTTGAACAATATTTTGCTCTAAATCAGAAAATGTTGCTGGAAGATCCACCAGATATTTTAGGGCATTTTGACAAAGTCAAAATGCATAATAAAAACAGATTTTATTTTAGTGAGGATGCTTCTTGGTACAAAGACGCTATCGTTGCTACTTTAGAAACAGCCAAAAAACAAAATGTCATTGTTGAAATTAATACAAGGGGGCGCTACAAAAAAATCTCTGATTATTATCCTAGTCAGTGGGTGTGGCGTGAAATTAAAGAAAGAAATATTCCTATTGTATTAAATTCTGATTGCCATCATCCAAGAGAAATCACGAAGGAGTTTTCTTTGGTTGCGGAAGAATTAGCATCAATTGGTATTAAGGAGTTAATGGTGTTTGAAAATGGTGGTTTTGTGCCGAGGGCATTTGATGGGGATGGGGTTATTTTAGTAGAGCCGTAGCATGCTACGGCTGTACGATTGGGGGGATGGCAGATGGGGAATGGCGATGGCGAATGGCAGATCGGAAATGGCGATGGGCGATTGGCAAATGGGATGGCAATGGCGATTGGCAATTGGGATGGCAATGGCGATTGGCGATGGCAATTGGCAATGGCGATTGGCGATGGCAATGGCGATTGGCAATAAGAGATTGGAATGAGAGTAGAGCCGTAGCATGCTACGGCTGTAC
>JAHDGP010000398.1 GCA_020627525.1 Bacteroidota bacterium | reverse complement strand
TATGACTGATTGATTAGGATACCATTTTCAACTTGTTCAGTTTCGATTTACTGATTTTTTCAATAGCATATTCTTTAGTTACTTCAAATTTTTGGACACCTTCTTCAGAAGGCAATTCAAACATGGCATCTGTAAGAATGGCTTCACAAATGGATCTTAATCCTCTTGCTCCAAGTTTAAATTCAACGGCTTTGTCAACTATATAATCAAGTGTTGCATCGTCAAAGGATAATTTTATACTTTCATATTCAAACAATTTTTCATATTGTTTGATCAATGCATTACTAGGTTCAGTCAAAATAGCTTTTAAAGTCGTTTTGTCCAATGGACGTAAAAATGTAACTACTGGAAGACGACCAATCAATTCAGGAATCAATCCAAAAGATTTTAAATCTTGCGGATTAACATACTGTAAAACCTCTTCGCTTTTTATTTCTTCTTTGGTTGCTCCCGTAAAACCAATAGTATTTGTATTTAGTCGATTTCCGATTAATCTTTCAACTCCGTCAAAAGCCCCTCCACAAATAAAAAGAATATTTTGAGTGTTGATTTTAACCAACTTTTGTTCGGGATGTTTTCTACCTCCTTGGGGTGGAACCAATACATTTGTACCTTCTAATAATTTCAACATTGCTTGTTGAACTCCTTCTCCAGAAACATCTCTGGTAATAGATGGGTTGTCTCCTTTACGAGCAATTTTGTCTATCTCATCAATGTAAATAATTCCTTTTTCAGCAGCAGCGACATCGTAATTGCATACTTGTAATAATCTAGAAAGTATACTTTCCACATCTTCGCCAACATAACCAGCTTCGGTAAAAACAGTTGCATCTACAATTGTAAATGGAACGTTTAAAAATTTCGCAATTGATTTTGCTAGAAGCGTTTTACCTGTCCCTGTTCTACCAACTAGAAGAATATTTGATTTTTCAATTTCAACTTCGTTTTTAATTTCTTGGTTGAGTCTTTTATAATGATTGTAAACAGAAACGGATAATACTTTTTTAGCATCGTGTTGACCAATCACATATTTATCAAGGAAGTCTTTGATCAATTTAGGTTTTAGCATTTTGGGCATTGCAAAACCAAAATCGTGTTTGTGTTGTCCAATTTCTTCATCCATTATTTGTTGCGCTTGCGAGACACAGTTTTCACAAATGTGCCCATCAATTCCCGCAATTAGGATTAATGTTTCCTCTTTATTCCTCCCACAAAAAGAACAGTATTGTTGATTTTTTCTTTTACTCATAACTTATAATGAGATGATTTTTTCATCCTTAAAACGCAAAGGTAACAGATTTATGCTAAATGACAATTTAATTTGATGCACATTTGAGCGGTTTAACTGGATTGAAAAATGGATTTTAAACTAACAGTGTGTGAATCAAGTACTCGGACATAAAATTGGAAATATAAATTAATTTCAAAATTTGATTGTCCTTATACACTATGATGAACTTTTGTCTTGATTGGTTGCAATTTGTATGCGGGTATTTTCTTAGATAAATAGCTAATGTTTCAAATTATAAATGTACTTCAATTACAAAGTGCTAAGAATCTACTATATACAACGGATAAATTAAATGTTTGATTCAAAAAACGTTTGATAGCACAAAAAAAAGACTGTCCTGAAAGGACAGTCTTTTTTTTGTATCATTAAATCTTTAGAGAAGGATTCTAAGATTGTTTTTTCATTACTTCATCAATCATTCCGTATTCTTTAGCTTCATCTGAAGACATCCAGTAATCTCTGTCAGAATCTTTTTCAATTTTTTCTACTGTTTGCCCTGAATGGTCAGCAAGAATTTTGTACAATTCATCTCTTACTCTCTTAGTTTCACGTACAGCAATTTCCATATCAGAATATTGACCTTGTGTGCCACTCATTGGTTGGTGAATCATTACACGACAGTGCTCTAATCCTGATCTTTTTCCAGCAGCACCTGCATTTAGTAATACAGCAGCCATAGACGCTGCAATACCAGTACAAATAGTAGAAACGTCTGGACGAACGTACTGCATTGTATCATAAATTCCTAAACCAGCATAAACAGAACCTCCAGGACTGTTGATATAAATATTTACATCTTTTGAAGGATCAGCAGATTCCAAGAAAAGCAATTGAGCTTGAATGATATTTGCTACATCATCATAAATAGGCATGCCCAACCAAATTAATCTGTCCATCATCAATCTTGAAAATACGTCAATTGCTTGTACATTAAGTTGACGTTCTTCAATAACGTTTGGAGTCAGGTTATTAATTCCATTGGTATAAATAGAAGTCGGTTGATGAAACTTTACGTAGTCTTCAACTCTTAAACTACTAATTCCCATATGTTTAGTAGCATATTTTTTAAACTCTTTACCGTCCATTTCCATATTTTAAATCTTTTTTATAATTCTTTAAATGCGTCAAAATCTATTGCTTCTTCTGATTTATTTACTTTTTCTAAAACAACCTCAGCAATTTTGTTGTCAAGAACTTGATTGAAAGTTTCATTCACATGTTCTTTATTACTCATCAATTGATTGGTAAGCTGATCAATGAATTCTTTTGGTGGCTGTCCTCCAAAATAATACATTGCGTTTCTGATTGCATTGCTTTTTACAGCATTTTCCAATTCCTCTTTTTCAACTTTGATTTCATTATCAGTAATCAATTTACCTTTAATCAAATCCCATCTGATTGATCTTTCTAAATCCTCCTTATTTAACTGATTATCTTCTTCAATAGTTCGTCCTAGTTCCTCATTTTCAATTCTTTTATCTTCTTTTAACTGTTCAAGTAGTGAATCGATATATTTTTGAGGCAATTCTATTTCCGTTTTCGCAATTATAGAATCAATTACTTCATTGAATAATTTTTGATTACTCATGTTTTTGTAATAGCTGCCAAGATTTTCTGTCAAATTGTTTTTCAAAGTATCAACAGAATCAACATTGCCATCTGGAAAAGCTTTTTTGATAAAATCTTCGTTCAAATCAGCAGGAATTAATCTCGTTACTTTTTTAAGTGTAGCTTTGAATATTGGATTTACTTGTTCTTTACCATCTTCTGGCTCTAAGTTTAAGATGAATTTTAATACTTGCTCCTCCTCTTTTTTGAAAATATCAAACACATTAAAAATGACAGAGTGATCTACTTCTAATTTTCTAATCTGTTCTTTAATATCTCCATCTTTGATTATATTAAACAAGAAATTAGTATTTGTTGTATGACCCTCTTCTTTTGGTTCTACTGATTCATCCAATTCAACCAACTCGAAATGAAGAGCGTCATCATCATTGTCAATTGTTTCTACTGTTTGAACTTCGCCATGTTGGCTTTGTAGTTTTTCTAACTCTTTGGTGATGTCCTGCTCAGCGACATTAATATTGTAGCTGGTAAAAACAGTATCAGAATCTGATGATAAAACGTCAATCTCAAACTCAGGTCTTTGTCCAATGTAGAATTTAAAGTCGTAGTTGGAATTTTTTTTAATGTCAATTTTTAACTGTTCATCTTCCGCAGCAACAGGACGACCAATCAACTTTAATTCTTCTTTTTCAATGTACTCATTCAAATTGTCATTAACAAGTTTGCCTAATTCTTCAGCTAAAACTTGGTTTCCGTACATTTTTTTTAAATATCCAACTGGCACCTGACCAGCACGGAAGCCCTTAATGTTTGATTGTTTTTTTATTTTTTTAAGCGACTCTTTTACTTTTGGCTCGTAATCTTGAGGCTCTAATTGTATGGTAACCAATGCATCTAACGCATCTATATCCGTCTTGGTAATATTCACAGAATAAATTTTTGGTGAGAATAAAAAAAGAAATGGTGCGGATGGAGGGACTCGAACCCCCACGCCGTGAAGCACTAGATCCTAAGTCT
>JAHDGP010000397.1:2105-3887 GCA_020627525.1 Bacteroidota bacterium | reverse complement strand
GTTAAATCAATATTTTGTCTGGAAATATTGGCAACGGGCGTTAAGGGGAAATAGATTGTTGTATCAGTAATAGAAGCTAAATCTATTTCAACTTCAACATTATTATAATTTGAATCAATGATCCACAATGGGTCAGTATCATCATAAGAAACAGTATAAGATCCTATATCATTTAAATAAAAATGATTGATTCCTAATTGATTGACGAAACCATAAGTTGCATTGGGAGTCAAATTTAAATCTTGAACCAAAAACTCTTCTGTATCATCATAAATGCCGTTTTCATTTTCATCGTAAAAGGCTTGGGCCTGAATTACATTTCCCAATATACAGTTTGATAGAATAGAATCAATCGAATTACAAGAAGGAGCATTTTCCATAAAATAATTTTCATGAGCATCATTAATAAAGTTTAACGCTTGGCAGCAAAATTCTAGTACAGGGTTAAATTCCAAAAACACAGGTCCATCTACAAAACTTAAATTATCTAAACCCATCAAACTGGTAAGGGCATAATTGTCATATATTCCAATCTCTCCATTAATTACAGTAATATTTTCTAAGCCTTCAAAATTGATAAGATAATCATTAAATTCTACCCAAAAAGTTCCAATGGTTTGCAAACTCTCCAATCCGTTGAAATTAACAATACCCGAAAAAGCTACAAAAAAACCTCCAATGCTGCTTAAGTTTTCTAATCCAGAAAAATCTTGCAAACCAGAAAGGTTCATTATATGCATACCTCCAACTTGACTCAAGCTTTCTAAGCCCATAAAACTGTTTAGATTCGTTAAAGACTCCAATATAAATGCGCCTCCAATGGTTTCTAAACTTGACAGACCAACAAAATTATTTAAATTGTCTACTCCAGTTAAAACAAACTCTCCACCTATACTTTTAAGACCTGATAAACCTTCAAAGCTATTAATTTTATTGCTCTGATAAATTAAGACCCCACCGCCAATCGTTTCTAAACGTTCTAAACCTACAAAATTTGAAAACAATAAACCATCAACAGTGATTTCAGTAATGATTTCAAAATCACCACCAATACTTGTCAAATTATCCAATCCCTCAAAACTTTCCAGACTGTCAGAAAAATTTATGATAAAATTACTTCCAACAGAAGTCAAGTTCTCTAATCCAACAAAGTTTACAAGATGAATGTTTATATTAAATTGTCCGCCTATGCTTGTTAAGTTTTCAAGTCCAGCTACACTGGTTAAATATTCGTTATTCTCAAAAATCAGATCACCGCCAATATTGGTTAACATATCAAATCCACTGAAGTTTTGAAGTCCTGTTTCAATCAAATATAGACTACCAACAATATTAGTAATGCCTTGTAATCCAGACACATCTTGAACATCGTTACCAGTTATCGTTAAATCGCCTTCTATTATTGAGCAAGTATTGCTTGCTACAAATGCATCAACTTCAGCTTGAGAAGTCAATACAATGTTATCAATACATTGACCAAATATTGTAGCTAAATTGCATAGTACAAAACATAAAACTAAAGTCAGTTTTTTCATTGGGGCATAATTTTTAATAAGTAAGTGATAAGACCAATTTAACAAACATCAAAATATAATTCAAAGTTTTGGTAATCAGTTTTTTGTGAAAGTTATTTATGTATTTTAATTTGATCTTACCACTTACCACTTAATATATTTCAATAGAAGACAGTATAGACTATAAACAATTGCTTGGCAAAGGTAGTTTTCAGTTGTCTCTACTTCAAAAATTGGTTTATCATTGCAATATTGAGTGATAGATCAT
>JAHDGP010000397.1:0-2095 GCA_020627525.1 Bacteroidota bacterium | reverse complement strand
AAATATATTTAATATAAATTGTTTTATACTACTACAACCGTATATTATTTCAAAAAGGTTGTCTATCTTTGCAAAAACTTTTATCAAAGTACAAGGACATACGTAAACTGGCAATCAAAACCCATACTTTTAATCACTTGCTTTTAATCACTTGATTAAGCGTTAGGACGTAGTCTGTGTAAAAAATCTCATTCAACTATAGTTTATAAATTTTGATTTTCAGAACAAGGTATTCCTGTACCAAACATTGAATTATTTAAATATTTATAACAATCTAAACAATAGGAAAATGAGAAAATTATTACCAGTAATTGTAGTTTGCATTATGGTAACTTTTGCTGCTTGTGGAGACACGATGTGGTCAGGGTCAGATTTTACAACACAGTCAGGTTTTGATAAAAACATGGAAATGTTTAAAAAAGCTTTAGGCGATAAAGATCCCAATGTTTACAACATAAACTTTACAGGAAAAGAGGCGACAAGCTCTCAACTGGAGATTCTTTACATTACAGGATATGAAACTGGCGGAAGTGGGAAAGATTATACTTATACCTATACACCGCTTGCTAAAGATAAAGTATCGGAAGATATGGGACTGATTGCAAGTAGATTTGCAAAAAAACCTGAGATAAAATTTAGTGAAATAGATTATAGCAAATTTCAAACAGTCATTCAAAATACCATTAAAATGGTTCCTGAAGAAGTAGATTTTAAAAATGTATATTCTGTTAGAATGAATTTAAATCCTGATCCTTCGAAATATACTTATGATATAGAAGTACACGCAACGCCAAAAGAAGGTGCAACAGAATTTCAAGGGAGAAACATTGTTACCAACTATTACGAATTGGAATTTGAAGCAGATGGTGCTGGAAATGTAACATTGAAGAAATAAGTCATACTTGAATACTTTATAATCGGAATCCTCTCAACTTTTTTGTTGAGGGGATTTTTTTATGAAATATTATTTAATACCAATTTCATTAACTCAGCTTCTCGTTCAGGAGTCATAGACTTTTGTCCATATTTGCTTTCTCTCACATCTCGCCAATTCAAATGATTGCTATAGTAATCCATTTATCGCTCCCATAAAGAAAATTCTGTCCAAATTGAAATATTGTTTTCTTTTATAAATGCAGGACTTGCGTTTACTAATTTCAAATCTTTGCATAGTCCAATTCTTACTTTTTCTCCTTTACAACTTTTACATCAATAAATTAATATTTTTCTAAATTAATGTTATCTTTAATATGAGGATAGCCACAAAATTATGATTAACAACTTTACCTGCGCGCCATAACGGGAGCTAATAAGTTTCATTCTTAACATTAATGTAACTATATTATCTGATAGTCATACTTTGTCATCCTTGTTTTTTTAAAATCAAACATATAAAAGTATGATTAAATTTAGCACAAAGTTCGGATGCTTACTGCTGGGTTTCTTTCTGACTACCAATGCCTTAGCACAATTTACTGTTTCAGGTATTGTAAGTGAAAAAGATGGGGACCCCTTGATTGGTGCAACCGTTCAAATCAAAAACACAACCATTGGTACCATTACGGGTATAGATGGATCGTATTCGTTGGTAATACCGCAAGAATCTGCCATTATTGTTGCTTCAATGATTGGATTCACTGCTCAAGAACATGCTGTAAATAGTAAAACGACTCATAATTTTGAGCTGGAGCTAAGTACCACCAACCTAAATGAAGTTGTCGTTTCAGGGCTTGCCACGAATGTAAAGCGAAGCAATTTAGCCAATTCAGTTGCACAAATATCGTCAAGGGAATTGACAGAAATTACTACTCAGTCTACAATGGATGGTGCCCTATATGGAAAATTTAAAGGAGCAAATCTAAACTCAAATTCTGGTGCTCCCGGTGGTGGAATGTCGGTTCGATTGAGAGGACTTACTTCCATAAATGGTGTCAATCAGCCTCTATATATAATTGATGGAGTCTATATTGATAATTCATCCATTCCTGCTGAGTTAAACATCGTTTCTGCTGCAAATTCATGTGGTTAGACCCCAATCAATCGTATTTCTGAGATTGATCCTGAATACATTGAAAGAAATACTAAAAGTGGCCTC
>JAHDGP010000396.1 GCA_020627525.1 Bacteroidota bacterium | reverse complement strand
TTACGAACAACAAAGAAGTCCAAGGTTTTGCTGTTGTCTTTATTCCGTGGTTAATACTGATTCCATTTACAGGAACCGCCGCTTACATTTGGGATGGGATATTTATTGGAGCTACAGCCGTAAAATCAATGCGAAATTCGATGATTTTAGCATCTTTTGCGATCTTTTTACCTGTCTATTTAATATTTTTTCCAATGATTGGCAATCACGCTCTATGGCTGGCAATGAATTTGTTTATGTTCTCAAGAGGTGTTTTGTTAACAATACTCTCACCAAGAATATTTAAATTGAAAAATTAAGGATTGTTTTTTTGCGTTCCCACAAGTATGTCAATTTGATCTTACCACTTACTTACTTACTTACTTACGTTCAAATACTTATAATGAAAACCATACTTTTAAACGACATTTGCATTTTAAACATTTACTAAAATCAAAAACTTTTATAGATACACTCAAATAATGCCTAAATTCGGCACAGCAAATTTTACAGGATTTGAAAGATAGAGCAACAACCCAAATAGATATAATTTTTGAAGACAATCATTTACTGGTTGTAAATAAACCAGCTGGAATGCCATCACAAGGGGATACCACAGGTGATGAAAGCGTTTTTGATTGGGCTAAAAAGTACATAAAAGAAAAATACAATAAGCCAGGGGAAGCCTATGTTGCTTTGACACATCGTTTGGATCGACCGACAGCTGGAATTCTGTTGCTCTGCAAAACTTCAAAAGCGGCTAAACGTGTTTCTCAGCAATTTCAAAATAGGGAAATCGAAAAAACATATTGGGCAATAACAGAAAAAATCCCTGAGCAAAGCTCAGGGATTTTAGAGCATTATTTGCGCAGACTGTCAGGCAAAAATATCATGAGAGCCTATAATAAAAATGTTCATTCGAGCAAAAAGGCAATTCTTACGTATAATACTTTGGCTGTATATAAAGAGAAGGCATTATTGGAAATCAAGCCGCAAACAGGAAGAAAACACCAAATACGAGTGCAACTTTCAACTTTGAGATGTACAATAAAAGGAGATGTGAAATATGGAAAAACAAAATTTAATGCAGATAAATCCATTTGTTTGTTAGCGAAAAAACTAATAATTACACATCCAATAACAAAAGAGAAAACAACATTTGAAGCCTCATACCCAAGCTCAGAATGTTGGGATGAATTTAGAAATTTTACAAAATGAAAATAGATATATTAGCACTAGCAGCCCATCCTGATGATGCAGAATTGTCTTGTAGTGGAACCTTAATGGCACACAAGGCACAAGGAAAAACTATTGGAGTGGTCGACCTGACAAGGGGAGAACTGGGTACGAGAGGAACACCCGAAACACGAAAAAAAGAAGCCGCACAAGCAGCAAACATTATGGGTTTGGATGCTAGAGAAAATTTGGGAATGGCAGATGGATTTTTTAAAAATGATCGTGAAAATCAATTAAAAATAATTCAAGCCATCAGAAAATATAAACCCGATATTGTTTTGGCAAATGCGATTGATGACCGTCATCCCGACCACGGAAAAGCTGCCAAACTTGCTTATGATGCATTGTTTCTTTCTGGTTTGAGAAAAATAGAAACATTGGACAACAATGGAAACCCGCAAGAAGTTTGGCGACCCAGAATGTTGTTTCATTATATTCAAGATAAGTGGATAAAACCAGATATAGTCGTTGATATAAGCGGTTTTTGGAAGCGAAAAATGGAATCTATTATGGCATTTGGAACACAATTCCACAATCCAAGTTTAGAGGAACCAGAAACTTACATTTCTTCAAAAAAGTTCATTCATTTGTTAGAATCAAGAGCCAGAGAAATTGGTCGAGCTTCAGGTTTTGAATTTGCAGAAGGCTTTACCGCTAACAATAGATTTTTGGGTGTACAGGATTTGTTTAATGTATTTTAAAATTAAATTTATTTGTTGAAATAAATCTGTTTATATAAATTAGCTTAGGAACTGTTCCTTTACGGATAAATCCATCAAAAAAAATATAAAATAAATGCGCACAACTTACCAAACCACGAATGGAAAAGGACTAGACAGAAATTGTTTACCAATGAGACTTTGGCACAAAGCGAAAAAGTTTGGTATTTGGAATCCTTCCGATATTGATTTTAGCCAAGATGTTATTGACTTTAAAACCTTGACCGAAGTAGAGACTGAATTTCTTTTATTGGCGATCTCTCAATTTCAAGCAGGTGAAGAAGCGGTTACCTTAGATTTATTGCCACTTATTATGGCAATTGCGAAAGAAGGTAGGTTGGAAGAAGAATTATTTTTGACAAGCTTTTTATGGGAAGAGGCCAAGCACGTTGACGGTTTCAATAGGTGGATTTCAGAAGTAACACCATTCGGTGGAAAAGAAATCGAATCGAACCATGTTCCTTCTTACCAGTTTATTTTAAATGAAGTATTGCCACAAACGCTTGGAGCATTGGTTTCCGATCCTAGTCCAGTTAACCAAGTAAAAGCTTCCACAACATACAATATGATTGTGGAGGGAGTGTTGGCAGAAACAGGTTATTATGGATTGTACAAAATTGTTGATAGCCATAAAATATTTCCAGGACTGAAAACATTTATTGGAAAATTAAAGCAAGATGAATCTCGACACATTGCTTATGGCATTTATTTAATTTCAAGATTGGTTTCAGAAAATGGAGATGAAGTTTGGGATGCCTTCCAAGAACATATGAATATGTTGTTAGTGCCATCTATGAAGCTGGTCGAAGAAACTTACGGTAAGCATGATGTTATTCCTTTCGGTGTAGATTTAAATGATTTAATGAACTACGCGATGGGACAATTTCAAAAGAGATTGAAACGAATTGAGAAAGCAAGAAATCAAAGCTTAGCAGAAATAAATGCAGATTTAGAGGAGGTTTAGGAATAGCTATCTATTTCATGATCAAAAACAAATACATTGTTGCGATAAATACGAAGTAAGAAGGAATGGGGTTGGATATAGGTGATAAATACCTAAACAACCTTGGCAATTATTTGCTCAGAAATATCGTTTGGAAAAGATGAAGAATAAATTTTTTTTATTTTCAATTTTAATATTATCAAGTACTTTCAATCTTTCTTGTCAAGAGAATTTTGGTCCTCAAATTCTTAAAAAGGTACTCTATGAAGGTTGGACTATTTATGGTTCTGAAGAATCTGATAGTATTGATATAATTACATTTTATAAGAGTTTATTTGTAACTGATGAAGGAGGAGTTATTTGCACAGATGGAGCAGACTTTCAGGAAGAATTTTGGCATGTAAAATACAAAGATTTTGTATATCTCCATCCTGGATTTAGAGTTGATACTTATATCATTCCTGTAGATACTTCTTATTCAACAAATAAAGTTTTGAATATTAGAATTAATAAAATTGATGATGAACCTGGGCCTATCAAAATAGGACTTGTTTGTAATATTGATAAAAGTATTTTAGAGAATCTGAAAGAACCCGAACTCATCTCTATAAATAATTTACCATTACTAGAAGATAGTTTTTGGAAAATTGAAAGCCTGTCTTTGGATGGAGAAATTTGGTTGAATTCATTGTTTAAAGATTATTTACATAAGTTCAAATATACTGATGAGTGTTTATCAGAATTCGAAATCAGCTTTTCAGAGGATAACAGTTTTGAAATGAAATTCAAAGACAATCATTTAACTTGTGGGGTTTCAATAGATAAAGATAAGACTGGTCCATTTTTCTTTGAATTTGAAAAAATCACGCATTATTTGAGTTTTAAAAATGGTGTATGGTTAGTAAGAGATAATTGTTTATTTCTGTATAATTCTAATTTCGAATTACCCTTAATGTATAAAATAAATCAGCTTAAAGAAAACAAGATGGTATTGGAATCCAGAGATGGGATTTTGATTCATTTGGTAAGGGAGTAGTTATCTTTACGTTTTTTTGAAA
>JAHDGP010000395.1 GCA_020627525.1 Bacteroidota bacterium | reverse complement strand
TACGTCCATTTCCATCTAAAAAAGGATGGACTTCACTGATGACAAACATTATATAGGCAGCTTTTGCAAATGGATGATTGAGAGCTTGGTAATAGTCAAAACTTTTAGTGAGCGTTCCTTTTACTAAATTCATGTCAACAAATGCAGTATTACCTGCAAAGTTGTTTTGATTTTTAAATTGTTCTGGGTTTTTATCTGTTCGTGCAGAGAGTAAAATTTGATGTCTGTACTTTAGAATTTCTAATAACTGCGATGACTGAGTAAAGCATCTGGAAATAATTTTCCTAGGATTGCGAATAAATTTCTTTGGACAATTTCTTCTGGGCTACTTTCAAGATTTGAAGTATATAATCTAGGCGCAATTTTTTTGATTTTACCTGCTTTTTCTAATTTTGAAATTTGCTTTGAGATGTTAATATCAGAAGAACCAAGATTATCTCCTGTAAATGTATTGGGATATTTTTTTCCATTAAA
Source organism: Bacteroidota bacterium (assembly GCA_020627525.1). GTDB lineage: Bacteria > Bacteroidota > Bacteroidia > Chitinophagales > UBA2359 > JAHDGP01. Next base: position 3,470 of record JAHDGP010000395.1, on the reverse strand, counting down.
AAGCATATTTAACTCTAAAATGGTAATTTTTTCCTATTATAACGCATTTTTTGGAAAATATTTTCGATTATAAACGATTTCAAACATCCAGCCAATCATTCACCATTTTGCGGTTGGCTTTGCTGATTGGGATTTTATTTCCATCAATAACCACCATATTTCCCTCGATCATTTCGATCTTGTTTTTGTTAACTATATAAGAACGGTGTATTCTGATGAATTGATCAGAGGGCAAATTTTCTAAAACTTTGGACATAGACATCAAGGTCATTGTTTTTTCGGTTGCGGTATGAATGCGAATGTATTTTTCCATCGCTTCAATGTACTTGATTTCTTGGACGGTTATTTTGATTTTTTTGTATTCTGATTTTACAAAAAAGAACTCGCTTTTTTCTGCTTTGGTTTCAATTGTTTGTGGATTTTGCTTGGCATTCAATCGTTCCATTGCTTTGGAAACAGCTTTGGAAAAGCGAATGAATTCGATGGGTTTTAGTAGATAATCCACAACGTTCAATTCATAACTTTCCAAGGCGTATTCGGAGTAAGCCGTACATAAAACTGTCAAAGGTAAATTACTACTTTGCCTGAGTAATTCAATCCCTGATATTTGCGGCATATTTATATCCAAAAACATTAAATCAAAATGATTGTTTGCTAGAACCTGTACAGCTTCCATTGCAGAACTACACTCTGCACCAACTTCTAAATAGGGGAAGTGAGAGACATAAGATTTAATCAAATCTCTTCCCAATTTTTCATCATCAACAATTAAACATTTATAACTCATGAAGCTTGCATTCTAGATAATTCAATTTGTAATATTGTGGTGTAAATGCCATTGGAGTTTCGGGAAGATATTTTATAATCGTCGCCATATATCAAATCCATTTGCTTATTAATATTGTTTAATCCAATACCTTGCTTAGATTCAGTTTTTGTAGAAAATGAGTTTGAAAGCTCGAAGCTAAAATTTTCATCAATAGAAATATTTAGGTGTAAATGCCCTTGTTTGTTGTGAGTAATGTCTCCATGTTTAACGGCATTTTCCAATAAAGTCATTAATACAAAAGGAATGATTTTTAAATTTTCCAACTCTCCTTCAATATAAAAATCTATATCTTCTGAAGCAGGTTCTTGCATTTTTATCAACTCCAAATAATCATTTAGATAATTGATTTCATTTTTTAAAGGCAACAATTTTTGCGAACCACTATCTACACTGTAGCGCAACACACCAGAAAGCTTTGATAAATAAGTTGGCAGTCGCTCGTCTTTTTTAACAATCAAAGCATTCATATTGTTTAGCGTATTGAAAATAAAATGTGGATTGATTCTCGACTTTAAACTATCAAGTTCCAACTGTTTGTTTTGAGATGCCAGTTGTAAGTTTTTCTCTTGCGTTTTTATATTTTTTTCAATGCTGCTTATTAGATAAGCAAGCCCTGTGAAAAGGCTGGAATTTAATATTATTGAAAATAAATTTCGGGAATCAGTAAATTCATATAAGTGCGCTTCTAGTCCTGAAAATCTTATTGCTATAACATATAATGCTATTATAATCATAGAGGATATTATTGACAGAGACCAATTTTTACTCATTTTTTTAATTATCCAATAATTGAGATAGAAGATTAGCATATATCCAAGAACCTCAAGCGTGCTAAACCCCATTGCTTCATACCAGGGAATGTCATCGTACCAATGGTAATCGAAAATGAAGAGTACCATAAATACCCAAAGCCCAATGTGTATATAATATGTCTTACTAATGTTGTTCAATAGGGTGTAAATATATCTATACGATTTGTGAACGCCAAAACCTATCTTATCCATTGTCATCTTTCATCATCCTTTTACTTTCGACAGCAGGCTCAGGGTGCAACAATAAGACCCTGGCTTGTCGAAGGGTCTACGAATGGTACATTAATGGGAATGAATGACAAAAAATACAACTTATTGCGATGATTTCGCCATTCAAGGATAACTTTGAGCCACTGGGGAAGAATAGTTTTTAAGAGGTGAAATGTGTTTGATATTTGGATTGTAATCGAGAATATTAAAATTAATTCATCTTTTAAAATATTAAGAAAATGAAAAATTCAATGGTTTTTTTAACGATCCTTTTTTCGATAATTTTATCAATGACTTCTTGTAGTAAAGAAGAAATTATTGAAGACACTAACACTAAAGAAATGTCAAACACTTCCCGAGGTTACAAAAGTGGAAATTCAAACGCGCAAGCGATTGTTTTGGCTGCCCCTTCTGTTTACAATGATTATTATGCGGATGTTTTTCAAGACATCGTAGATTTTCAAGTCGATTATGCCAATAAAATTGACGGTCGTGATGAGGTGATTATTTTGGTGGATAAAGAAACGCGTCCATATTATGCTGGTCGTGTTCCCAACTATGTTTTGGTTGACGCCATAATTGAGGACATTTGGATTCGAGATTTTTCTCCGGTAGTTGCAGGCAAGCAAGTTAAGTTTAATTACTTACCTGACTATCTTACAAAAGCAGATGCAAACCTAATTGACAATAGTTTTGAGCAGTGGTTTTCTAAGGTCGGAATGCAGTATGGTGGAAAATCTAACCTGATTTTGGATGGTGGTAATGTTGTTGGAAATGGTGCTGGCAAAGTAATTATCACGGATAGGTTTTTATATGACAATCCTCAGTTTACAAAAGCACAAGCTAAAAGGAAGTTGAAAAACTTGATGGGTGTAACGCACATTGCAATTATAAAAGAATCACCTGGTGATGCTACAGGACACTCAGATGGAATGGTGATGTGGTCAGATGAGAATACGATCATTTTGCATGATCAGCCTGCTAGTGTTAAGGGTAAAATTATTGATGAATTGAAGCGTTCTTTTCCAGGAGTGAAAGTTGTAGTAGCGCCGGATTTTTATATTGATGAAACGTGGGGAGATTTTAGTTCGGCTTGCAATATTTATGTTAACTCACTAACGACAAATGATTACATCTATGTTCCAACCTTCAATGATCCACACGATGCGCAAATGTTGAATTTTATTAAAGCAAATACTTCAAAAACTGTTGTGGAGGTACCTGCGGAAAAAGTGTGTTTTATGGGTGGCAGTGTTAGGTGTCTGAGCTGGCAGCTTGATGGTCAGTTTGCGGATGATATTTTGTATGAATAAATGCAGTTTGTGATCGTGGATGATTCTCTGTAAAAAATGATATATACTAATCTTGGAGGGGCGATGTTTTAAACTGCGTGTTTATAATGTCATCCCTTCGGGATTCTTTTTTTTTCTTTGATAATGTCATCCCTTCGGGATTCTTTTTTTTCTTTGATAATGTCATCCCTTCGGGATTCTTTTTTTTCTTTGATAATGTCATCCCTTCGGGATTCTTTTTTTTCTTTGATAATGTCATCCCTTCGGGATTCTTTTTTTTCTTTGATAATGTCATCCCTTCGGGATTCTTTTTTTTCTTTGATAATG